>NZ_JAZGTF010000008.1:0-69617 GCF_037389125.1 Photobacterium sp. MCCC 1A19761 | reverse complement strand
CTATGCAACAAAATGGTTGTGGTTCTACAATCATGAGCGACCACACAAGGCCAACGGAGGGAAACCACCTTTGATGGCTGCTTAACTTCTACTTTTAACTGAGGTTAAAAATGGGAGGATTACCCTACAGCCCAAAGTTTTTTGAAGCACTCAGCCATTTCCAAAGTCCGTTGTTCGCTATTACACCATGTAATAGCATCAGCCATTTGAACTGATAGTTCGTTAACAGTGGCTTCATTCAGAGCTTTTGGGAAGGGGATAACAGCTTTTGGAATTCCCAGTACCGTTAAAAAGCGGTTACTGAACCCATTGAACAAATCCTTGCCACTGATCTCATCAAGAAACTCCTTCGGAGTTATATGCCCGACAATGCAAACATGAGGATTTGTACAGCTGATTTTGTCGTGCTTTGTCAGCGGCGAAAGGTTCGCACCATCAAAGAGCTTACGAATTGTCGAACTCAAATTACTGTTGTTTGAACGACACTTGATGAAGATACTGGCAAATTCTTCTTCTATAACGCATAAGCGCTTATCAGCGTTTCCATGTACAATTTCGCCGTTCTTCCCAAGGTAGTCATCTCTAAGTTCATTGACTATTCCTTCAGTAGTTGACAGTCCACCCTCATGTACTCGAGCGAATAAAGGTGATGACTCATCATCAGACTCAGCAAACAACTTTGATCTTTCAATTAAAAGTTGAGCTCGATTTTCCCCCATTCCTTTGCCGCCTCCGGTTCTCATGATGAGCAATGCATTGAGACGTAGCTCTGTGCTTTGAGCCCCATTTTTTACAATAACATTACCTTTATTAATTGAAGCGGCGATTCTTGCTAGGAGCGATAGAGTGACGAGTTCAGGTAGAGCCCTGAATCCATCACATAGGAATAAAGCAGCTTTACCCGCTAAGCCGTAGAAACCTTCATTGCGGAGTTCAGGTCTTATCTTGATGAGGTTATCCTCATTACTTTTTTCCATGATGCTTTGGCTCTGATTTTTATATTTCATAATTAGCTGCCCACCCCTATATTTCTATAGGGGGGACAAGGTGATCTGGTTTAACGGTGTTACATAGCGTACGGCTTGATAGCGGCTACATGAGAGTCGTCAAGTTTGTTGATTGCAGAGACAAGCAACTCAGGTTTATATGAGCGACTGTACACTGACGTCGTAATCGAATTTGAACTGTGTCCAACTAATTCTTGGATGATGTCGATAGCAACACCCTTCTGCTTCAGTTCATCTACGAATGAGTATCTGAAAGAGTGAGCGTCTTTGCCTTTCTCTAATCCCAGAGCTTTGCGGCGACGAGCGAACCATTTCGAAGCGTTATGTGAATAATATCCATTCACTAATGGTAGCTCATCGAATAAACGCTCAGTCGAGCAAGACCCAACGAACTTCAAAAAACCTCTAGAGATAAGTGCATGATGAAGAGGAACAAACCTCATCGAGTTGTCGTTTTTTAGTCGCTGACCGTTGTTCTTCGCACAAATACGGATCCCCCAGACACCGTTTACGACGATGACATCGCTTTTGTACAGCTGGCATAGTTCATTCAGTCTTGCTCCAGTGAACCGTAAAAGCAGCGGTAACCAGTAGTAGTAGGGATGCAAGAAATTACGGTTTTGGTAATCTCTCATTGTAAAGATCAGAGTGAGATCATTACTGTTCAGTTGATACCTTCTATCGCTAGATAGTGCTTTACGCACTTTCAGTTTGTAGAAGGGATTTTCATCAACATGCCCCCGAGATTTGAGCCAGCCATAAAACGTGGACAGCAGGTTAATGAACTTTTTTACTGTTCTCCGGCTGATCACATCGCCACCAAGCTCTTCGTTTCTCTTCAGTAGTGCAATTCCCTTGTAGCCATGTAACCTTTTGTCCTTGTTAGGGTTTTTTGGCATTCTGTAAAGAAGTTCACGGAACAACTCAGCATTTTCCCGATCAAGTTCATTCAAATCGTCTAGTAACCAGAGATCCAAAAACGTGTACAGTTGGTTACGGTACTGCTGAGCTGTTTTGGGTGATAGTTGCTTTTGAGCAGCACCCACTTCTAGGAACTCTTCTACTAGTTCGCGAGCTGTACAAATTTTTTGCGTCTTCGCGCTCTTTGGCGTGAAATAAGAGTCACGCTGTAAAAGGTTACAGTTGTGATTCAGGTTCGCCGGAACGAAACCATTCTTAATGTGCAAAACAGGCGTGTTGCAAGTCTCGCTTTGTACTGTAAGAAACATAAATGCTCCATAATGTATTTGAGTAAAAATAAATTATGGAGAGAGGGGCCCGTCTCTCGCTGTGTAGGGGCACTATAACCCTAATTTTATTTTGTGAAAGTGCCATAAAGCGACGTTGCTCGTTTTTCGTACTTGAATGGCGGTTCTTGTGTTGTATTTGTGATCTGAGTCATATTTTTTGCTTTTAAAAACACTTGACATATGATTATTGTGTTTTTAAAAACAATTGTTTGGACTAAGAAAGGGTAAGTTTTCCAATTTTTTATAGCATCTAGCTTTGTCTCTAGATTGCATTCTTTATCATAACGCTCATAAGTGATCACTTCTTGAGCATGCCCTAGTGATTCGGCTGTAACTATACTAGGCACTAAAGCGTTTTTGAGTTGATTCGCGAACGGTATGCCTGAATGAGTGAAAATCGTGTCCTTTTTTAAAACCTAGAGAAGTTTTGAATCGCCAGTGACTAGCTTTTTAGAGAGCCCCCCAGAGGTAGTCACGAATTATTATTCAGGTTAGCCATTCATTCGCAAAGACAATCCAAGTCAGACACGTTGATTTTTTCTATAGCTATCAATTTAGTCTTAATGTCTAACTCTTTGCCGTAGCGATCATATGAGATCGAGCGTTGTGAATGTCCCAGCAGTTCTGAAGCAACGATTGCTGGTACAAGAGCGTTTTTGAGTTGATTCGCGAAGGTGTGCCTGAACGAGTGAAAATCGTATCCTCTGGAGAAGCCGAGTTTAGTTTTAAAGCGTCCGTACCACTTGGAAGCTGCTGTGGCATAGCCATCGCGCTCTAGTTTCAATTCTGGGAACACTCTTTCAGAGGAAATGGAATTAACGTGTTTGATAAAACCAAGCTCGACTAATCTAGGGTGTAAGGGGATGAGTCTTTCTGAATTAGGGGTTTTAAGACGTTTATCTGTAGTATTTCGGTTAATTGATATACACACAATACCATCAATGTTTTTAATATCTTCTTTGTAAAGCTGACAAAGCTCATTGATTCGTGCTCCTGTAAATCTAGCCAAGATAGGAAGCCAATATTGATAGCTATGCTTGAATGTTCTTTTAGTAAAGATCTCATTGCTAAATATTTTATTAAGTTGCTGTTTGTTATAAGCATTTTTGGCTGTGCTGACTTTAGCTTCGGCTTTGAACCTGAAGCCTTTGAAGGGGTTCACATCGGTGTACTCCATCTGTACGCACCATTCGAAGAATGATGAGCACTTTTGGATATAATCTTTGACGCTACTCGGGGAAATGCTAGGCAACCCTAACTCTTGATTTAGCTTTATGGCTTGCTGAGGTTTAAGTCCTTTAAATTGCTTATGCTTCTTGATGTTCGATGGAAGCTGCATAAGCAGTTGTCTTGCTTTCTCTGCATCATTTCTTCTAATGGATGAAAGCTGTCTTTTGTCAATGAGGTTGAGTACTAGCTGGCATTTAGCAACCGCACCGTTAATCGATTTTTCAGAGACATACGAAGATTTGTATTCCTTGTATTTCGCGAGGCATTGAAGGGGGCTGTTCTTGTGCTCCTGTGTACTTTTTCTTTGTGAGTCAGAGAGCTTTATGCTTGCCTTAGTGGGAATAGAATTAGTGCCAGCGATTTTGCTTCGTATCTCAAGTTCTAATTGAAGAGCTAAAAGCTGTGCTTGTTGTTTACAGGAGGTCTGAAGGCATTTTTTGACTTCATAGCGGTTGTCGAAAAGTGAACGGTAGGAGACAGGGATTTGAAATCTGAAAGACCAAATTCCAGTTTTGCTGAGGGTTAGATAGCGCATGTTTTAGTACCTATTTTCAGTACAAAACTGCAAAATCACGAGACATAAATACAAAAAGGGCGATAACTCAGAGAGTTACCGCCCTTTCCAAACGTTTGGTGGAGCTGGCGGGAGTTGAACCCGCGTCCAAAATCAGTCTAACAGATGGCGCTACATGCTTAGTCTATCTTTATTCTCGTCAGTGTGCTGCGGAAAGACACGCCACACAAAGACACACCTGAATCAGGTTTAACGCTTCAGATCCCAGGTCAAATCATCCACGCGATCTCGTTTGGGTTTGACTACCCTGATTCCCCGTCCTACGAGCGGAGGCTAGAGAGGGTAGGCTCTAAGCAGGTTATTAAGCTGCTAGTGCGTAGTTTTCGTCGTTTGCGACTATTTTTTTGCGGCTTTTTTACGAGGCAAACCGCACCTCGGCATGCTCCACAAGCCTTCGTGATCCTGTCGAATCCTGAATCAGCCCCAGAGTTATGATTGATGGTAACAGAAATATGATGACCGTCAACATAAAACACTGCCGTCAAAATGCTTTTGTATAAAAATCCAGCACTTAGCGGGCAGGCTCTTCGAATCTATCGTCCGGTTAGCGGTTACTGTGCTTCATGATGCGCGCTTTGTCGCGCTGCCAGTCGCGATCTTTCGTATCGGCGCGCTTGTCGTGCAGCTTCTTACCTTTCGCCGTGCCTACTTTGAGTTTAACCCATGAACCCTTCCAGTACATGGTCAGCGCAACAATGGTTTCACCGTCGCGGTTCACGGCACCGGCCAGCTTGTCGAGCTCGCGGCGGTTGAGCAGCAGCTTGCGGGTCCGGTTTGGATCGGCCACTACGTGGGTCGATGCGGCGTTCAGCGGCGTGATTTGCATGCCGGAGATGAAGGCTTCGCCGTTGCGCAGGAACACATAGCTCTCGGAAATGTTCACTTTGCCGGAGCGGATGGCTTTGACTTCCCATCCCTGCAGCTCAACGCCGGCTTCGTATTCGTCTTGGATCGCAAATTCAAAGCGGGCAGTTCTGTTTTTCGCGATGGTGTTGCTGCCCGGCTTGTTCGGTTTATTCTTGGCCATAAATACTCGGTGTTTGATGTTGCTGTCCCAGGCGCGCGGCCTGGTCGAAAAACGATGATCGCGCTTGGCGATATCGCACAAGTTTTGGCTGTTCGCCAAGTAATGGTATCATTGGCGCACCTCTTCTCATAGGGTTTGCGAATGAAAGGTTTACGCCTTACGAGCAGAGGTACTTGTGATGGGTAAAGGAGAAACTATGCCTCAGATTAGCCGCTCTGCACTGGTTCCTTTCAGCGCGAAGAAAATGTTTGAGCTTGTCAATGACGTTGAGTCGTATCCGGCCTTTTTGCCGGGGTGTTCCGGGAGCAAAATCCTGGAAAGTTCAGAACAGCATATGATGGCCGCGGTCGATGTGTCGAAGGCGGGGATCCGCAAAACCTTTGTGACCCGCAATGCGCTCACGCATGGCAGCAAGATTGACATGCAGCTGGTCGACGGGCCGTTTCGTCGCCTGGTCGGGGGCTGGCACTTTATCGAGCTGGATGCAGATGCCTGTAAGGTGGAGCTGAAGCTGGACTTTGAATTTACCAACGGGCTGGTTGAGGCGGCGTTCGGGAAAGTGTTTAAAGAGCTGACCGGCAACATGGTGAGTGCTTTTACCCAACGGGCGAGAGAAGTGTATGGGTTCTGAAGAAAAGCTGATCCATGTGGAGGTGGTGTATGCGCTGCCGCAGGTTCAGCGGGTGATCAAACTGGCGGTGATGCCGGATACGCCGGTACAGGAAATTATCGAGCGCTCCGGAGTGCTGGAGATGTATCCCGAGATTGACCTCAAGAAGAACAAAGTCGGGGTGTTCAGCCGCAACGTGAAGCTGGATGCGACGATTCGTGATGGTGATCGACTGGAGATTTACCGTCCGCTGCTGGCCGATCCGAAAGAGATCCGCCGCAAGCGTGCCGAGCAGGCGAAGCAGGAAGCTCTGGCAGCGAAAGCTGCGAAGAAAGATGGCACTGCTGAGAGCTAATAAGATCGGGCTCGGGCAACAGAGAGGCTTTGGCAACATAGGAGCTCTGGCGGCATAGAGGCTCGGGAAACAAAGATTGAGAATAAAAAAGCTCGCAATTGCGAGCTTTTTTTATGGGATCAGTTGATTGGATTCATGAAATCCGGCCCGGCGTCGTAATCGCCGGAGAGGCTGATCAGCTGATTCTGACCGTTGAAGGTGAGGATCAGGTTTTGTTGAATCGCTTCATCATGCCCGGGCTTGTGGTAGTAGATGTAATACCAGGTGTTCGGGTATTCAGGCTCAACCAGCATCGGCGAACCCAGCACAAAGCTGACTTGTTCTTTATTCATTCCATAGCGGAGGGTGTCGATATCACGTTGCTCCAGGTAGTTTCCCTGGTTGATATCGATACGGTAGACCAGTCGTTCGACAACTGAGCAGCCTCCTAATAGGCTTGCCGCCAAGGTCAGGGCAGCAATATTTTTCCAACTCATAGCATCCCGGCAAATTCGCTCTTAACTGCTGCGATGATAAACAAGCTCTTGGCAGAAGTAAAAAAAGCAGTGAAGAAAAATTAACAGCGTACGCGACTGAGACTCTGGTTTTGCCAATTAGTTTCGTTACGCACGCTGCTTTTATGCCGGAATCTATGTCGGAATCGTGGCCGAGGTTTCAGTCTCGGCTCACTTTATGGTTTGCATTGTTGCTGCTATGGCATGCCGGGCTACGCTGCGATCAGCAGCTCCTTGGCGTTGGCCAGGGTGCGCTCGGTAATTTCGCTGCCGCCCAGCAGGCGGGCCAGCTCTGCCACGCGCGCATCCTTGTTCAGTGGCACCATGCTGGTTTCGGTCTGTCCTTTGCTTGATTTCTTGGCAACAAACATCTGCTGGTGACCGCAGCCGGCCACTTGCGGCAAGTGGGTCACACACATCACCTGGGTCGACTCGCCCAGCGTGCGCAGCATCTTGCCGACGATGGCGGCGGTCGGGCCGCTGATCCCGACATCGACTTCATCGAAAATCAGGCTCGGCGTTTCTACTTTCTGCGCAGTGATCACCTGGATCGCCAGCGAGATCCGCGACAGCTCACCACCGGAGGCCACTTTGCCGAGCGGCTGCAACGGCTGGCCCGGGTTGGTGGAGACCAGGAAGGTGATGGTGTCGAACCCGAGCGGGCTGAGCATGCCTTCGGCGTCGCTCTGGATATCGATTTTGAACACCCCGTGCTCCATGCTGAGCTGGTGCATACTGTCGGAAATCTTCTTGTCGAGCTCCTTGGCATAGTGCTGGCGGCTCTTGCTCAGTTTCTCGGCGTTGGCGAGAAACTTCTGGCGCAGGCGTTCGACATCCTCGCCCATTTCTTCCAGTCGCTCATCGCTGCAATCGAGGTTTTCCAGCTCTTTGAGCAGATCCTGATGTTTCTGGTACAGCTCATCCGGCATCACATAGTGTTTGCGTGCCAGCGACATGATTTTCGCCAACCGCTCTTCCAGATAGATCAGGCGCTGTGGATCCATATCCATGTTATCAAGGTAGCAGAGCAGCTCCTGGCTGGCTTCCTGCACCTGGATAATGGCATCTTCCAGCATTTGCGGGATGCTGCTCATATTGCTGTCGAGCTCGCCGAGCTGGATCACCTGCTGGCTGGCCCTTTGCAGCAGTTGCAGGGCATTGCCGTCTTCGTTGTCATAAAGTATGGACAGAGCGGTCTGGCTGGAGATAGCCAGCTCACCGCTGTTGGACAGGCGCTTGTGCTCTTCCTCGATCTCGGCGTATTCATCTTCGCCGAGCGCCAGGTCATTGAGCTCTTTCACCTGGTACTGGATCAGCTGTTTTTGGGCTTCGTTCTCTTCGCGGCTTTGGGTCAGGCGCTTGAGTTCATTGTTTGCCAGACGCCAGGCCTGATAGGCACGACGGGTTTTTTCCATCAGCAGGTGGTGACCGGCGTACTGATCCAGCATCTGCTGCTGGTAATCAGCGCGCATCAGCTGTTGGTGGGCATGCTGGCCGTGGATGTTGATCAGCAACTGGCCCAGCGCTTTTTGCTGCGAAGCCGGGACCGGGCTGCCGTTGATGAAGCCGCGCGAGCGACCTTCTTTGGTGATCACCCGGCGCAGAATGCAGTCTTCCCCGTCAATCAGCTCGTTATCTTCCAGCCAGCGTCGCGCCGCCTGGTTGTTCTGCAAAGAGAAGGTTGCGGAGATTTCGGCTTTGTCTTCATTCGGGCGGACCATGCTTGCTTCCGCTCGATCGCCGAGGCACAGGCCCAGCGCGTCGATGGCAATCGACTTACCGGCACCGGTTTCGCCGGTAATGGTGGTCATTCCCGGTTTCAGTTCAAACTCAAGGGTTTTGACAATAGCAAAGTTAGAGATCGTCATATGAGCAAGCATGTGTTCACCTGTTTAAATCAACACCTGTTTTTTCATACAGTATATACTGTATGAAAAAACAGTAAAGATGTGCACACAGTTTTTTGCATGAAAATTATTGATTGCTAACTCAATGAATTCTGGTCATAAAAAAGCCAGCGCAGGGCTGGCTTCAACACATCAGGTGTGAGGCAGGGTCAGAACAGTTTGCTCGACCAGCCGAGTTTGCCCCGCAGCACGTTATAGTAGCTGTAGTTTTTCGGGTGGATCAGCTTGAGCTGATACGGGCTCTGGTAAATATGGATCTCATCGCCGGGGCTGACCGGCAGCGACACCTGACCGTCGCAGCTCACTTCCAGCGAACTGCCGTTGGTCGGCGAGACCAGCAGCTTGATCCGCCGGTTGCCGTCGACAACCAGCGGGCGGCATGACAGGGTGTGCGGGAACATGGGTACCAGAGACAAAGCGTTCAGGCTCGGCGACAGGATCGGGCCGCCGCCGGACAGTGAATAGGCGGTGGAGCCGGTCGGCGTTGAGACAATCAGGCCGTCCGAGCGCTGGGAAAAGGCGAAGTTGTCATCAATATAAACTTCGAACTCAATCATGTGGGCGATTTTGTCCGGGTGCAGCACGGCTTCGTTCAGCGCGGCATTGCGGCTTTTGATCTGGCCGTGGCGATGGACTTCGGCCTCGAGCAAAAAGCGATGCTCGATCAGAAATTCACCGGCGAGCACCTGCTCGAGCTCAGTGTCAAACGAATCCGGATCCAGGTCGGTGAGAAAGCCCAGGTTGCCCCGGTTGACACCAATCACCGCAATATCAAAGCGTGACAACACCCGGGCCGCGCCCAGCATGTTGCCGTCGCCGCCGACCACGATGGCCAGGTCGGCTTTATCACCGATCGTGAGCAGATCACACAGGGTTGAGGTGGGGACATCCAGCTCGCCGGCCAGGCGGTGATCCACCAGGACCTCATAGCCTTGATTAAACAGCCAGTCGTAAAGGCCTTTGTGCGTTTGCAGCGCATCGGGGTTTCTCGGCTTGCCAATTAACGCGATTGTTTGAAAAGTGCGCTTCATGTCCTTGATCCGACAGATGATAGTTGAGCCAGTATAGCGCCAGGTTTGGATATTTGTCGCGCTTTGTGACCGATCTCGGCTTGAATCATTGAACTTCATCCCCATAATAGGCGCATAACGTTTTATTCGGGTGGAACGGTGATTTTGTCCACCCCATTGATGAACAACATGATCTTGGCGGAGAAGCGAACGCATGAGCAACGAAGAGAAAAAAGTACAGGACGAAGAGCTGAAGCAAGCGCAAGCAGCGGCTGAAGCAACCGAGACTGAGTCTGCTGAGGACGTTGTAGTTGAAATGACAGAAGAAGAACGTCAGGCAGCCCGCATTGCTGAGCTGGAAGCTGCGCTGCTGACCAGCGAAGCCAAAGTTCGCGAGCAGCAAGACGGTGTGTTGCGTGCACGTGCTGATGTGGAAAACATGCGTCGTCGCACCGAGCAGGAAATCGACAAAGCCCGTAAATTTGCCCTGAGCAAGTTTGCGGAAGAGTTGCTGCCGGTGATTGACAACATGGAGCGCGCGATTGAGATGGCGGACAAGAATGAAGCCGCGGTTCAGTCGATGATCGAAGGGGTTGAGCTGACCCTGAAGACCATGATGGATACGGTTGAAAAATTCGGTCTGAAGGCGATCAACCCGCAAGGTGAAGCCTTCAACCCTGAGTTCCACCAGGCGATGTCGATCCAGGAAAGCGCGGAGCACGAGCCGAACACGGTGATGCTGGTAATGCAAAAAGGCTATGAGCTGAACGGCCGTGTGGTTCGTCCGGCGATGGTGATGGTGTCGAAAGCGTCAGCCGGGAACATCGATACCCAGGCGTAAGCGGGCCTCGGTGTTCAGAAGCCCGCTGAATGGCGGGCATTTTATTTTTTATTGATTTTTTTTCGATGTCACCCTTGAAAACAAATTGGCTGCCCTTATCTAGTAGTCATACGACATCGTCATCAAATTTTGCGGCTGTGTCCGCATTGCCGGTTCAACACTTCTGGGCCGGCAACTAGAACTAACGAATTTCGGAGAAAGCCTGATGGGTAAAATCATTGGTATTGACTTGGGTACAACTAACTCTTGTGTAGCAGTACTTGATGGTGAAAAACCACGTGTCATTGAAAATGCTGAGGGTGATCGCACAACGCCATCAGTGATCGCGTACACTCAAGACGGTGAAACATTAGTGGGTCAGCCGGCAAAACGTCAGGCGGTCACCAACCCAGAGAACACACTGTTTGCGATCAAGCGTCTGATCGGTCGTCGTTTTGAAGACGAAGAAGTTCAGCGCGACATCGAAATCATGCCTTTCAAAATCGTGAAGGCAGACAACGGCGATGCATGGGTTGAAGCGAAAGGCCAGAAAATGGCCGCGCCTCAGGTATCTGCTGAAGTTCTGAAGAAAATGAAGAAAACGGCTGAAGACTTCCTGGGTGAGGAAGTGACCGGCGCCGTGATTACTGTTCCTGCGTACTTCAACGATGCACAGCGTCAGGCGACCAAAGACGCCGGCCGCATCGCGGGTCTGGAAGTAAAACGTATTATCAACGAACCAACGGCTGCTGCCCTGGCTTACGGCCTGGACAAACAAGGCGGTGACCGCACTATCGCAGTTTACGACCTGGGTGGTGGTACGTTCGATATCTCTATCATCGAAATCGATGAAGTTGAAGGCGAGAAGACCTTTGAAGTTCTGGCAACCAACGGTGACACGCACCTGGGTGGTGAAGACTTCGATAACCGTCTGATCAACTACCTGGTTGACGAGTTCAAGAAAGATCAAGGGATCAACCTGAAGAGCGATCCGCTGGCGATGCAGCGTGTGAAAGAAGCAGCTGAAAAAGCGAAAATCGAGCTGTCTTCTGCGCAACAGACTGACGTGAACCTGCCGTATGTGACTGCAGATGCCACCGGTCCGAAGCACATGAACGTGAAAGTAACACGTGCCAAGCTGGAATCTCTGGTTGAAGATCTGGTTCAACGCTCTCTGGAGCCACTGAAAGTTGCGCTGGCTGATGCGGACCTGTCTGTGGGCGACATCACTGACGTGATCCTGGTGGGTGGTCAAACCCGTATGCCTATGGTTCAGGCCAAAGTTGCTGAGTTCTTCGGTAAAGAAGCCCGTAAAGACGTGAACCCGGACGAAGCGGTTGCCGTTGGCGCTGCGGTTCAGGGTGGTGTTCTGGCTGGTGAAGTGAAAGACGTTCTGCTGCTGGACGTGACGCCGCTGTCTCTGGGTATCGAGACCATGGGCGGTGTGATGACCAAGCTGATCGAGAAAAACACCACGATCCCAACCAAGGCGAACCAGGTGTTCTCGACTGCTGAAGACAACCAGAACGCAGTAACGATTCACGTACTGCAAGGTGAGCGTAAGCAAGCGAACTTCAACAAATCTCTGGGTCAGTTCAACCTGGAAGGCATCCAGGCAGCGCCACGCGGCATGCCACAGATCGAAGTAACCTTCGACCTGGATGCGGACGGTATCCTGCACGTGTCTGCGAAAGACAAGTCAACAGGCAAAGAGCAGAAGATCACAATCCAGGCATCTGGTGGTCTGAGCGACGACGAAATCGAAAAAATGGTTCAGGAAGCGGAAGCCAACAAAGAAGCGGACAAGAAGTTCGAAGATCTAGTGGCTGCCCGTAACCAAGCGGACCAACTGGTTCACGGTACGCGTAAGCAAATCGAAGAAGCCGGTGAAGCGCTGCCAGCAGACGAGAAAGAGAAGATCGAAGCCGCGATCAACGAGCTTGAAGAAGCCCGTAAAGGCGAAGACAAAGAAGCGATTGATGCCAAAGTTCAGGCACTGATTGCTGCTTCTCAGAAGCTGATGGAAATTGCTCAGCAGCAAGCGCAGGCGCAAGCTGCAGATGCAGGTCAAGGCCAGCAGCAAAGCAAGCAAGATGACGACGTTGTCGACGCTGAATTCGAAGAAGTTAAAGACGATAAAAAATAAGATAGTTGATTCATAATCTTATTTGAGGCGCGGGCGTTGGAGGGAAACTCTTGCGCCCGTAGCTGTATTAAGGCAGGTGACAGATCAGTATGTCAAAACGTGACTTTTATGAAGTTCTTGGCGTTGGCCGTGACGCATCAGAACGCGATATTAAGAAGGCTTATAAGCGCCTTGCAATGAAGTTTCACCCGGACCGTAATCAGGGTGATGCGGAATCTGCGGAAAAATTCAAGGAAGTGAAAACGGCCTATGAAATTCTGACCGATCCGCAGAAAAAAGCGGCGTACGATCAGTACGGCCATGCAGCCTTTGAACAAGGTGGCATGGGCGGTGGCGGCGGCTTCGGCGGCGGCGCAGACTTCAGTGATATTTTCGGAGATGTCTTTGGCGATATCTTCGGTGGTGGCGGTCGTCGTGGCGGCCAGCAGCGCGCTCAGCGTGGCGCTGATCTGCGCTACAACATGGAGCTGACACTGGAAGAAGCGGTTCGCGGTTGTTCGAAAGAAATCCGTGTCCCGACGCTGGTTGGCTGTGATACTTGTGACGGCTCAGGCGCGAAGAAGGGCACGTCTGCGACCACTTGTGGGACCTGTCACGGTGCCGGCCAAGTTCAAATGCGTCAGGGTTTCTTCGCGGTGCAGCAAACCTGTCCGCACTGTCATGGTCGCGGGAAGATCATCAAAGAGCCTTGTGGCACTTGTCATGGCCAGGGCCGCAAAGAAGAGACCAAGACGCTGTCGGTCAAGATCCCTGCGGGCGTGGATACCGGCGATCGGATCCGTCTGTCGGGTGAAGGCGAAGCCGGAGAATTCGGTGCACCGGCCGGCGATCTGTATGTTCAGGTTCATGTCGCCCAGCACCATATCTTTGAGCGCGACGGCAACAACTTGTACTGCGAAGTACCAGTGAGCTTCACGATGGCAGCCCTGGGCGGCGAAGTGGAAGTCCCGACCTTAGATGGCCGCGTGAGCCTGAAAGTGCCGTCGGAAACTCAAACCGGCCGCATGTTCCGGATGCGCGGCAAAGGGGTGAAATCGGTTCGCGGCGGCGCCGTGGGTGATTTGATCTGTAAGCTGGTGGTGGAAACCCCGGTAAACCTGAGCGCTCGCCAGAAGGAGCTGCTGCAGGAGCTGGAAGAAACCCTGGGCGGCACTGCAGCCAAGAAGCACAAGCCAAAGTCAGAAGGCTTCTTCGACGGCGTGAAGAAATTCTTTGATGACCTGACCGGTTAATTCGCGTCAGCCTATCGTTTAGATGAAAAAAGCCAGCGAGAGCTGGCTTTTTTGTTGTTTAATTTTCACGGTTAGCGGTTAGCGGTTAGCGGTTAGCGGTTAGCGGTTAGCGGTTCACGGAAGGCGTATGCCTAGCCGTCGATTCATTTACCAGCAGTCAGTTACCGCGCTTCCCCCCAGTTTAGCGCTACCGCGTCCGGCGGCATTGAGCGATAGCGTTCCACAGCGATCCCCACTGGTTTTAGGCGTTGCGTTTAAGACATAAGTATCCGCGCCAGTCCCGAACGTTGCGTCGAAATTGTATCGATTGGTATTTAAGCTGCAGCCCGGGCAACTACTGTTATTGACGCTCGTCGGGTAGCTGCCGCTGGTGTTGTATTGCTCTTCCATCCATAGCTGTAACTTGACTAATCCGGTTTTGGCATCTTCACGGTAACTGCGTTGCAGGTGCTCTGCATAAGATGGATAGGCGATTGCAGCCAGAATCCCGATGACCGCCAGGACCACCAGTAATTCGATGAATGTCACACCCGCTTGTATATGGCGGTATTGCTTGATTTGAAAAAATCGACTCATCCCGATAACCCATTGTTATTCCATATGGAGATTGTTACGAAGTGGTAATCTTTATGCAATCTGATTTATATGTGAGCGGGAGGTTGCATGAAAAAATGGAGCGCACTTCATGGCTTCACTGTACTTGAGTTGTTGATCACGTTGTCCGTGATGCTGATCTTGCTTGGGGTGGCAGTTCCGTCTTTCAGTCAGTTGTTGTCGAACAGTCAGTCAGATCGGCTGGCGGCCAAGTTGGTCATGGTTCTTGAGCAGGCTAAGACAGAAGCCATTCGTGTTAATGAAAAAGTGTATGTGCACAACTTAGGGATGGACCAACCCGCCCGGCAGAGTTGGTGTATCGTGGTCACGTTAGTGTCTGCGGCTCCGGCGTCTTGTCAGGATAGCCAGTCACTGTTGACGGTATCCGGAGAGTCGTATTCTGTCCTTCAGCTTCAGAATGCTGAGAAAAAGCGTTGGTTTGATCCGGCGAGGGGGATGGCCAGTGATGCCATGACTTACTTGATCACCGCCACGGACATGGGTGCCAGGCAGGCGATTAAAGTGATGTTAAGTAAGAAATCTCGGGTGCGCCGTTGTGCAATAGGAGGAGTTGAAGGGTATGACGCCTGTTAAACGAGCACGAGGGATGACGCTGATTGAGCTGGTTGTAGCGACGGCGCTGGGCGTACCGGTGTTGTTGATGCTGACGACTGCATTTGCGTCGGGTTCCAAGTCCGCCTCTCGCATCAATGAAGAGCTTTACGTGTATACGGAGTTTCACGAGTTGAGTCAGTTAATCACCGGGGACTTGCGCCGCGCCGGATATAGTCTGGAGGGGCAGCGAGCCGGGGATGTGAAATGGCCGGGCGTGGCGGATCCGGTGTCTGTAAATTCAGCAAAAGATTGCATCGCTTATGCCTACGAGTTTGAAGACTCAGGACCACAGAGACGATACACCACAATCTACAGAGATACGGAATCACCAGGAGTCATTAACTATTACACCAAACAGCTCAGCATCGGTGCCCCTTTGCCGGCAGGCGCAGCACCGTGTCAGGGCGGAGAGACGGTCATAGACAGCCACCTTATCACGGTGACTGAGTTGCAGTTTGATGTATCCGGTTATCCTTCAATTACAGCCACGCTTGGGATCCAGTCTCGGGATGGCGTCTATCAGACGTCTTCCACGTTTAACGTAATCGCGGTGAACTAGGATGAAGAAGATGATCAAAGTTAGTCGGGCTTCCGGTTTTGTCACATTAACAGTGACGTTGATGCTCACTCTAGCAGGCAGTTACCTGTTCTTTCAATCAGTTGATAGCGCGCAATATACCGTGATGCGTTATCAGAACACTTTGTCGGCGAAGAAAAATCACTGGGCGGCGGA
The DNA here is from genome assembly GCF_037389125.1 of Photobacterium sp. MCCC 1A19761. Classification (NCBI taxonomy): domain Bacteria; kingdom Pseudomonadati; phylum Pseudomonadota; class Gammaproteobacteria; order Vibrionales; family Vibrionaceae; genus Photobacterium; species Photobacterium sp. MCCC 1A19761. The sequence goes on along the minus strand of NZ_JAZGTF010000008.1, from coordinate 54,013 downwards.
AGGGGGGCTGGCCTGCGCTTATGGTGTCAACAAGACGACGGCAGGGACACCGATGAGCCGGGATTATTCTCTTTGTAACGGTTTGATCTTTGATGGCAGTGCTGATGCCAGTCGGTTGCAAGTTGCCGTGACGCCTATTGAAATTACCCCGGGCGCGCTCTATACCCTCAGTAGTGAAGCCAAGGAAGTTCTTGGCCGGGGCAAACGTGTGGTGATGCGGGATATTGCTCTGACAGGGGGCGGCGGCTCGCCAATGCCGGGTATATTTAAAACGTCGTCCAAGCTCCGGCTAACAGGGGATTTCGCTTTGACTCCGAATAAAAATGAAAATAACAAAGGCGAAAATGAATGTATTTCTATTGTGGTGAAAAACAAGGCTGATTTTTTACATACCGATAGTGTTACGGGCATACAACTGATTGTAAGAGACAAAGATGGCTATCAGCAAAATCAGCTACCTGATGGTATCTCAGCTGAGGCCATCAATACCGAAGCGCGAAATGATCATTTGGACTTCTTCTGTAAAGCGGGTTATCAAACGTTTCAGGAAGTCGGCAAGGCGAACCTTGCACTGGCAAAAGATGTTCTGGAAGATCCAAATATGGACATGTTCTATGACTTTTTCGGGGTACCGAAAGAGCAATGGAAAAGTGTGCGGGACGATAAACAACGTATAGATAAAATTATTCAAGCCTCTACGGAAAACGGAATTATTGAAGATTGTGCCCAGCAGATTGCAAAAGCATTTGCAGACGGCAATAAAAAAATCTGGGTCGAAGGGAGCTGTTACCTGAAAACACCACCGGCGGGTGAGCCGCAACTGCCGTTTAATTTTAGTAACCCTGAGTTACCAATGACAGGGAAGGGGGCTCAAGCTCTGGTTGTGATTCAGGATGGCATCGTATTTTCTCCTGCCAATTTAGGTTTTTCCGGCCTACTTTATCAGTTCATCACCGACAAGAAGAAAGCTCCGCCAATACTGGCAAATATGCCGATCGCATGTATGCTGGGAGGCTTATGTACCTCGGATCATCATGCAGAACCCTATAAGAATCGTGCATTCTTCATTAACGGTGCCCTGTATACCTATGGCGGGATTGCAGTTGATATGGAGGGGATGGAGTTCAACCTAAATGGTTCAATGGTTGCGACCTATGATAAAGATAAATGGGATGGCTTGCTGCCGACCCCGACTGGTGCGGGGGGCGGGAATGTGAATTGGAAAGAAGGAACCTGGCGTGACTTTTAATCGGCCATATGCGAGCCAGCGAGCCAGCGGATTCAGCCTGCTGGAGGTTTTGATCTCCTTCTCCGTGATTTCGATTGGGATCCTGGGGATGATGAAAATGCAGGTTTATTTTGAACATAAAAGTGAAGTCGCTGCGAAAGGTTTGATTGCACTGCAGATTGCTGAAAGTCAGATGGAAATCGTGAAGGCCAAGCCTTTTGATGACATTAGGAATGAATCGAATACGGAAAACCGTGCTGGAATCTCGTACGACTGGCAGCAGGTGGTCAGCACCAAGACGCTCGGCAGTGCCAATGATGCGAAGCAAGTTGAAGTGAAGGTCAGCTGGAAAGATCGCTGGGATCAGTCCCAGAATATTTCTCTGGTTACCTTGCATACCAAATATTGATCTGTTCTGCTAAAGCCCTGGAATTGATGACGGATACTGCTGATGTTAAGCGCTTTTATCTCGACACCGGATGTGGTGGTGTTGCCTGGTTTTGATGGTCACTGCGTCCAATGTACCTTCAATGCTGCTTTATATGAGGATCTGTATTTTTCCCGTCTGGGCATTGCCATGCCGGAAGCGCTGCATGGCGCGGTCTATAAACGTAAGGCGGAGTTCCTTGCCGGTCGATATGTGGCAAAACATGTTCTCTCTCAGTTGCCGCTCTCACAACATGAAGTTGCCATTGGTCAGCACCGTGCCCCGGTGTGGCCAGATGGCGTGATTGGGTCAATTAGTCACCACCGAGGCAAGGCGATTTGCGCCATTCGGCTGGGCGATTGCACTCAAGAAGGGATCGGGATAGATATCGAGCAGCGGATTCAAGAAGAACAGGTTGAGAGCATCTGGCCGGGGATTGTGAATGTTGCGGAGTGGCAGCGGCTTGCAGCGCTCCCTTGGGATCCCGCGATGAGATTGACCTTAGTTTTTTCTGCCAAAGAAAGCTTGTTCAAGGCGCTGTATGGCTGGGTGGGGCGCTATTTTGACTTCATGGATGCTGAAGTGGTTGCAATCGACTCAGGTTGTTTAACGTTTCGGTTGCTCAGCGATCTTACCCCAAACCTTCGGGCCGGAAGCCAGTTCCGGGTCAGTTATCAGATCACGGCATCCGAAGTCTTAACCTTTCTTCATGCCAGGCATCCGTAACCGGAGAGAATACGGCATGATTATTACTTGATAATAATTCTCATTATTGATGTTTCGAATGGGAGTGCTACAATCCGGGTTCGTTGAATGAACCGGTCGTGGATAAATGGAAGATTACACCCGCGCCAAGCGCGCTGTACTGTGTTTAGCTTTGTTGATCAGTATGGTGTCGATTGGCACCTTGATGATGGTGATGCCGTTGGGTGTCGACTTCGTTGCTGATTTGGGCATGAAAACCGAAAGTATCGGCTATATCAGCGGCGGGGCCATGTTTGCTTCGGCCCTGGTTGGCTTCTTCCTGGCACCTTATCTTGATCGGTATGATCGGAAAACGGCCATCATTACTTTTCTGGTCCTCCGCTCTGCGTTTATCTTTGTTTGCGGGCTGGCCACGACCCAAAATGAACTCCTTCTGTGGTTTATCCTGACCGGGTGTTTTTCCGGCCCGATGGTTGGCCTGATGATGGCGGCGGTGATTGATGTCACCGCTATCCAGGAGCGTGGCAAAGCCATGGCGTTTGTCGCCAGCGGGTTTTCGCTGGCAGCGATTCTGATTGTGCCGCTGTCGTTGCAGATCTCGCAATGGCTCTCCTGGCAACTGGCCTTTTTCTTCTTTTCTCTGCTGGGTTTTGTGCTTGCGCTGGCTTGCTGGCTGCTGATGCCGACGATGCGGGCTCATATCAAGGCGGCAGATGCCCCGAAAGCAACGCCGTTGACCACAATGCTCCGCTCGGCACCATTTGTGTTGGCGATGTTGCTGGTCGCGGTCAGCATGTTTGGTCATTTCCTGTTGGTGCCGAATCTGGCTGCCTATTTTCAGTTCAACCTGTCATTTCCGCGTGAGCAAATCGGCGTGCTTTATTTCATTGGCGGCGTGGCCAGTATTGTCGCGATGCAGCTGTGCGGCCGGTTGCTGGATCGTGGCTGGGTGACGCAGACCATTTGCGTGGCCAGCTTGCTGGTGGCGGTGGTGGTTTATGTTGGTTTTGTATCGCCGGGTCACTGGCCGGTTTACCTGATCTTTATGGTCTTTATGGCGGCCAGCTCAGCGCGAACGTCGTCGGTATCGGCGATCACCTCGCGGGTACCGAGGCCAGAGCATCGGGCGGCGTTTATGTCCTATCAGGGGACGATGACCAATGTCGCGGCCGGTGTGGCGAGCGTAGTGGCGTCGCTTTACCTGACCACCGGAGAAGCATCTCAGCTACAGGGGATCCCCGAGATGGGGATGGTCACCATTCTGTGTACGCTGGCGATCCCGGTGTGTATGTTGTTGCTGCTGAGAAGCCTGAATAAACAACAGGCGTCACAGGTTTCCGTCTCAGCGTAGTCTCGGCAACCGGAGCATGAAAAAACCCGCAGCGATGCGGGTTTTTCGTTTGGGAAGAAGCGGGCGTGGCTCAGGACTCATCATCCATCACGGCATGGCGCTGCTGGTGGTAGGCTTCTTCATCTTTTCCGTAACGCCAGTACGGCACGGCGTAAACGAGCTTACGATCCACGTCCAGATGACGGCGAACATGCTTGCGCAGACCAACGACGATTTGCTCTTCGCCGGCAAACCAGAAATAGCTGTTGTCGGATGTCGGTGACTGGGCAATGACACTGTCAATGAGCGTCTGGTGGTTATCCGAGCCGCCGACAAACCATCGAACCTCAACCCCTGCCGGGTGCGGCAGATCCTGGATATCCTGCGCATCCCCCACCTGGATCGCGACATAGCCCTGGCTGTCTGCCGGCATCTCTTCCAGCATGGCGCTCAGCGCCGGAACCGCGGTCAAATCGCCGGCCATATAGTAATGGGTGGCGGGCTTGAGCATCGGGTGCGGGCCGCCCGGTAAGGAAATCGCGACTTTATCACCCGGCTTGGCGTGCTGGGCGAACCGGGAAGCCGGACCGAGGTCACCGTGCATGGCGACATCAATATCGATCTCGTGCTGCTCGCGACGCAGGTCGCGGATGCTGAACGTTCGGAGAATCGGCTTTTGCGTCGGGTCGGCCCATTTCGGTCCTTTGTCTGTCATCTCCGGCATTACCGGTTCCTGCTGCCCCGGTTGCGGCAACATCAGCTTGATGTGGGCACCTTGGCTGCACGTCGGGTAGTGGGCCAGTGCCGGGCTGGTACAGCAGATTCGGCGATAGTTCGGGGTAATATCCTGAATATGTTTGACCGTGAGCAACACGGGGCCACTGGCAGTCGGTTTGTCGTTAGCTGACATGTTGGTCATTCCTTTAAACTATAATGATATCTATTCTCATGTGGATTATACAGAAAGCATGGCGTCTGAACAGTGCTAAATCTTGATCCTGTTTCCAGCCACTGATGTCAGTAAAATCAAATAGTTCCGAATGAACTGTGCTCAGCGGACGGTGACAGTCGGCTCTGGCTCGCACCAGGCGTCGCTTCGCGGTAAGATGTTGCCCGGTTTAACAGGCAGGGCATGAAAGGACAGGCGATGACATCAGCCACCAATGACACCACGCACGTAGACAGTGATCTGCTGACTGAAATTGCGATCGCGTATTATCAGGACGGCGCCACCCAGGAAGAGATTTCCAAAAAGTTCGGTATGTCCCGGGCCAAAGTCGGTCGCTTGCTGCGCCGCGCCCGTGATGAAGGGGTGGTGGAAATCACCGTGAAATATCACCCGGTGTTCAGTGAAAAACTGGAGCAGCAGCTGATAGAGCGCTTTGGCCTGAAGCGGGCGCTGATCGCGCTGGATCAGCCCGATGACGAAAGCCAGCGCCAGCAGGTGGCCAGTCTGGTGTCGAGCTACCTCGCCTCGATACTCAATGATGACATGGTGGTCACCGTCGGACAGGGCCGGAACATCGCCTCGATTGCCAACCATATCGGGGTGGTCCCGCACCGCAAGTGCCGCTTTGTCTGTGGTATCGGCGGCACGCACCGCTCCGGGAATGCCATCAATGCCGACCATATCTGCCGCCAACTGGCGAAAAAATATGACGGGATCAGTGAAACCCTGTACGCACCGGCTTATGTCGAAGACATCAAAGTCAAAGAGTCCATCATGCTGAACGGCACGGTGAAAGAGACACTGGACCGGGCCCGGCGCGCTGATGTCGCGCTGGTCGGGGTCGGCGATATGAACGAAAACAGCCACATGGTGAAAATGGGCTGGTTTACCCCGCAGGAAATTGTCGAGGCACGGATCCGCCGGGGCGTGGTCGGCGATATTGCCGGATATGATTTTTTCGACAGTCAGGGCAAGCGGGCCGATACCATGATGAGTGATCGGGTAATTGGCCTGAGCATGGAAGAGCTGCGCCACATCCCGACCGTGGTGGTCACGGCGGCGGAAAACAGCAAGGCGCTGGCGTTGCTGGGGGCATTGCGCTCCGGGGTGGTGGATGTGCTGGCGACCAGTGTCAGCAACGCCCTGACCATTCTCAACCTGGATCAGCAGATGAAGTAATCCGCCTTCGCCTTTTTTGCGTCGAGATGGTGTCGAGATGGCCAAATAGATGGCGTCGAATGCGCCTAATTAAAAGAACTGCCCGTTGTTTTTGCGTGACGACTGAGTCCCAAAAACCGCGGGCAGTTTTGTTTGTAAGCTCGAGCCATCGGCTGAACTTGCTATGCTTCTAGAATGCTGCTGTGGCTGTGGCTGTGGCTGTGGCTGTGGCTGTGGCTGTAGTTGAGCTAGCCAACTTTGGGGGCGGAGGGGTCGTGAAGCAGTGGTTGATAGTCGTGGGTTGGATGTGTGTTTGGGGCGTGTCGTCATGTGCGGCCGCTAGTCCGTGGGAGAAAATGACTCAGCCGAGTCCGGGACAGTCGGAGTCGATCGGCACTTACAACAATGGCTGTCTGGCCGGGGCGGCCAGTCTGCCGCTGGAGGGGGAGGGCTATCAGGTGATGCGTTCCTACCGGGGGCGCTATTACGGCCACCGGGAGATGATCCGCTTTCTCCATGACTTGTCGCACGGTGTGCAGCAGCTAAAGCTGGGGCAACTGCTGGTCGGGGACATTGCCATGCCGCGTGGCGGACGTTTTACATCCGGCCATGCCAGCCATCAGACCGGGCTTGATGCCGATATCTGGCTCAAGATGGCCGACCGGCCCTTGAGCGACGCTGAGCTGGTGGATGTGCAGCCGTTGCCGATGGTTCATCTCAAAGACTATCGGATCAACCGGGAAAACTGGGGAGAGCAGCAGGCGTTGCTGGTGCAACTGGCAGCCGCGGATGAACGGGTGGCACGGATTTTTGTCCATCCGGTGATTAAAGAGCAATTGTGTCAACGGCAGTGGACCCACCGGGACTGGCTGCGCAAGGTGCGGCCCTGGTGGGGGCATTATTACCACTTCCATGTCCGGTTAAACTGTCCGGCAGGCGATACGAGTTGCACCCCGCAGAAGGCGCCGCCGCCGGGCGATGGCTGCGGGGGTGAGCTGGCTTCCTGGAAACCGCTGATGACCGAAAAGCAACCGAAGAAAAAAACGGCCCGCAAGAAAGCCAAACCGGCGCCGCCGGAGCAATGTCTGGCCTTGCTGAAATAACCGTTCTATCTGCGGTGCCGGAAAAACAAAAAGCGCCCGCAGGCGCTTTTTTTTTGTTTAGTGAACCGGCTCAGGCCAGCCCTTGCAGCGTGACGAACTTTTCCAGCAGTTCGTCTTCGCTTTCAACATGCTCGGGGTCGAGGATGATGCAGTTGGTGATCGGACACACCGACTGGCAGGTCGGTTTCTCATAGTGCCCTTTACACTCGGTGCATCGGTCCGGATCAATCTCATAGATCTCCGGCCCCATGGTGATCGCCTCGTTCGGACACTCGGGATCACACATGTCGCAGTTAATGCACTTTTCTGTAATAAGCAGTGCCATGGCGATTACTTACCGTCTTTCGGTCCGTGCGGGTTACGGGTGTTCTCACCTGAGTTTAGGTTACGCATCAGCAGGCCGTAGGCCAGATCCATGTCGGCCGGAACCGGAATGAACACAAAGTGGCCGTTGCCTTTGGCATCGGTGATCGTTTCTTCTTTGCGGTTTTCCATCGCTTCCAGCGTGAAGATCACGTTGCCGTTCGGCGTCATCAGCTCCATGCTGTCGCCAACCATGAATTTGTTCTTCACTTCGACTTCTGCCAGATCGCCACGGCGCTTGCCGGTGAACTCACCGACAAACTGCTGGGAATCAGAAATCGAGTAACCGTACTCGTAGTTCTGGTACGCATCGTGGGTATGACGACGCAGGAAGCCTTCGGTGTAACCACGGTGCGCCAGGCTCTCCAGCGTCCCCATCAGGGTCTCATCAAACGGCTTGCCGGCGACGGCATCGTCGATCGCTTTACGGTAAACCTGCGCGGTACGGGCACAGTAGTAGAACGACTTGGTCCGGCCTTCGATTTTCAGCGAGTGCACGCCCATTTGGGTCAGACGCTCCACGTGCTGGACGGCACGCAGATCTTTGGAGTTCATGATGTAAGTGCCGTGCTCGTCTTCAAACGCCGCCATTTTCTCATCCGGGCGGTGCGCTTCGCTCAGCAGCATCACTTCGTCGGTCGGCTTGCCTTTTCCGATCGCCACTTCCGGACGCTCAGGCTCTTGCATTTGCACCGCAGAGGCTTCCTGAACTTCCACGATCTGGCCGGAATCATCTTCGGTGGCTTTTTCAGCTTTGTATTCCCAGCGGCAGGCGTTGGTGCAGGTGCCCTGGTTCGGGTCACGCTTGTTCATGTAGCCAGACAGCAGGCAGCGGCCAGAGTAAGCCATGCACAGCGCACCGTGAACGAATACTTCCAGCTCGGTTTCCGGGCAGTGCTCACGGATCTCTTCGATCTCTTCCAGCGACAGCTCACGCGACACGATGACACGCTCAACGCCTTGAGAGGCCCAGAATTTAACCGTGGCCCAGTTGACGGCGTTCGCCTGAACCGACAGGTGGATCGGCATTTCCGGGAAGTTTTCGCGCACCATCATGATCAGGCCCGGGTCAGACATGATCAGGGCGTCCGGACCCATCTCGACGATTGGTTTCAAATCGCGGATGAAGGTTTTCAGTTTCGAGTTATGCGGCTGAATGTTACAAACCACGTACAGTTTTTTGCCCTGTGCGTGTGCTTCGTCGATCCCGATTTTCAGGTTGTCGTGGTTGAACTCGTTGTTACGAACACGAAGGCTGTAACGTGGTTGGCCGGCGTACACGGCATCTGCACCGTAGGCAAATGCGTAACGCATGTTTTTCAGGCTGCCCGCAGGCGATAACAATTCAGGTTTAAACATAGCTCTTATTATCCAGTGTCTGATTGCAAATCAGGCCGCATCTCTTGGGATACGGAGTTGAGGCGGGATTTTACTGTGATCCCACCCACAAAGGCAATGGATACAGGGATAAAGTGGCGGTCTCGGGCTGCCGGGACTGGCAAGTGGTCGGGACGGTTTAGCGGTGAGCGGTGTAAAAGCAGGGGCGGGGAGAATCGCTGCTGCGGGTTTGAAGCAGAGCGGCGACACCATGCGTGCGCCGCTCATGAATTTTAGGGCTAAGTTTTGAGCGTTAAGGTTTCAGCCTTAAGCTTTGGCTTCCAGACCGCCCAGTTCGTCGAACAGGTTCGGCAGGAAGGCCGAGAATTCACCGGCCATCAGTGACAGATCGGCGTCAATGCGCTGCGCGATATCGTCACGGTCGATGTCTTCATTCTGATCTTTGAGCTCATCGGCAAACTTCAGGCGCTTGAGCGACAGATCGTCACCGAGGATGAAATCAATCCGATCCTGCCAGTTGATCGCCAGTTTGGTGACCATCTTGTCGGCTTCGATATGGGCCAGGATTTCGTCGCAGCTCAGATCCTGCTGTTTACAGCGGATCACGCCGCCTTCTTCCAGAAGGGCTTTCAGCTCGGCTTCTTCACCAATGGTGAAGCCGTTCGGGGAGGTGCCGGAGCGCACCCACTCGGTCATGGTCAGCTCGGCCGGTTTCTCAGCGGTGACCGGCACCACCGGCAGGCTGCCGATTGATTTGCGCAGCAGCGCCAGCAGATCTTCGGCTTTCTTGAAGCTGCCGGCATCGACCAGGATAAAGCCTTGTTTTGGCATGATCAGCGCATAGGTTTGCTGGCGACGGCTGAATGCACGCGGCAGCAGATCCATCACGATCTCATCTTTCAGGGTATCTTTTTCGCTTTTCTTCAGCTTGCGCCCCTGCTCGACTTCCATCGCTTCGACTTTCTCGCTCAGCGATTCTTTAATCACGGAAGACGGCAGCATTTTTTCTTCTTTGCGAGCGCAGATCAGAATGCTGTCACCAACGACATGGGTGAATAGATCACCGTGCTTCCCCAGCGCATGGACCCAGCCGAATTTCTGCATATCCTGGCTGCCGCACGGGGTAAAGCGAAATTCTTCCAGCTGCTTTTCCAGCTGATCCGGGTTGAGTTCGATCTCACGGCTAAAGCGATAGGTCAGTACGTTTTTAAACCACATCATGGAGGTTACACATCCTAGGTTGAGCATTGGGCTGTCAATCTTATTGCATCAGGTGCGATTTGTCGCAGACTTTCTGACATCAAACCGGCGGGTTTCGGGGTTGGGAAAACTGTGGAGTCAGGTACAATCGGAGGCAGTTTTTCTGATGAGCAACCCGTTTCCGACGATGAAAATTCTCCATACTTCCGACTGGCACCTCGGCCATCAGCTGCATGGCTATCCACGCGATTACGAACACCAGGCATTTCTTGACTGGCTGGCTGACACCCTGGAGCAACATCAGGTGGATGCCCTGCTGGTGGCTGGTGATATTTTTGATACCGCGAACCCGCCGGCCAGTGCCTGGCGGATGCTTTACCGCTTTATGGCCCGGCTGGCGAAATCGATGCCGGCGCTGGATGTGGTGATGATCGGCGGTAACCATGACTCGCCGAGTAAGCTCGATGCGCCGCACGAACTGCTCAAAGCCTTTGATTTGCACATGGTGGGCGGGATCCACCGCGATGCCGACGGCAACCTGGATCACCAGCGCATGCTGGTGCCGCTGACGGACAAGCACGGCGAGCAGGCGGCCTGGGTGCTGGCGGTGCCATTCCTGCGCAGTGCCGACTTGCGTACAGAAGATTTAGATGCGGATGACGATCGCCTGATCAAAGGGGTGGAAATCCTCTACCGGGAGATGACTGACGCGGCGCGGACGCAACAATCGGATCATCAGGCGCTGATTGGTATGGGGCACGCCTACATGGCCTCCGGCAAGCTGTCTGAAATGTCCGAGCGTCGGGTGCTCGGCGGTAATCAGCATGCGCTACCGGCGTCGATTTTTGCTGACGATATCAGCTATGTCGCCCTGGGTCACCTCCACCTGGCCCAGCGAGTCGCTAAACAGGAGCATATTCGCTACAGCGGCTCGCCATTGCCGCTGTCGATGTCCGAGCGTGGTTATAACCATCAGGTGGTGCTGGTGGAACTTGACGGCGCGCAAGTCAACGAGATCACCCCGATTGCCGTGCCACGGGTAGTCGACATGCTCAAAGTCCCGGCTTCTCCGGCACCGCTTGAACAGGTGCTCGATGAGCTGTCGGCGTTGCAGGTCGATGAGGCCCCGCGCGAGCAGCAGCCGTTTCTCGAAGTGCATGTGCTGCTGGATAAACCGCAGGCGCTGCTGCGCGAGAAAGTGCTGACGGCGCTGGAAGGCAAAGCCGTCCGGTTGGCTAAGATTACCCCGCATTATCGCCAGCAGGCACAGCAGGAGACGCTGGCCCATCGCCGACTGTCCGATGTCTCGCCCCAGCAGGTGTTTGCCCTGAGCTGGAATCAAAAATACGAGGGTAAGCCGGATCAGGCCATGGCGTCGGCGTTCGAGCATCTGCTGATCCAGCTGGAAGAGCAAGACACCTGAGGCGCAGCGGCCAGAATACAACCAAAACAACTAAACGCTGCATCCGAAAATTTAAATAAAAACAACGAACAAGCGGTAAATCAGACGCTGTCACCAACAGTCGTGGATGAGTATCACCATGAAAATTTTAGCGCTACGTGGCGAGAACCTCGCCAGTTTACAACATAAATTCGAGATTGATTTTGCCAACGGCCGGCTCGGCGATGCGGGTCTGTTTGCCATCACCGGCAAAACCGGGGCCGGAAAATCGACTTTGCTCGATGCCATTTGTCTGGCCTTGTATGACCGCATTCCCCGCCTGCAGTCGAATAAAAAAAATGATGCCGAAATCGGCCGCGATGACGATGCCGGACGGATCAAAGCCAATGATGTGCGCAGTATTCTCTCGCGCGGCAAAGCGGAAGGGTTTGCTGAAGTTGATTTTGTCGCCAATGACGGCACCCACTGGCGGGCGCACTGGGCGGTGCGGCGGGCCCGTGGCCGGGCGGATGGTCGGATTCAGGCTTCGGAGCAATGGCTGGAAAACATCGAGACCGGGCAGCGTTTTGCCGGCAAAAAACAGGAATTGCAGATCGAGATTGAACGTCTGATCGGCCTGTCGTTTGATCAGTTCCGTCGTGCGGTGATGTTGCCGCAGGGGGAGTTTGCAGCTTTTCTGAAAGCCGGCGCCGATGAGCGGGCGGCATTACTGGAGCGCATGACCGGCGGCGAAATTTATGGCCGCTTGTCTGTGGCCGCTTATGAGCGGGCCCGGGAAGAAAAACAACAACTCGATCAGTTGCAGGCCAAGCTGGGCGATATTGCCTTGCTGAGTGAAGAAGAGAAACAGCAGCTCGGTGAGCAGGTGGACGCCCTGAAGCAGGCGATCAGCCAATTGGATGAGCAGATCAACGCGTTGGCGGGTCACCGTCAGGTGCTGCGCAATGACGCGGTGCTGGCGAGCCGGGTTGAAGACACCCGGGAGGCGCTGGCATCGGCGCAGCAATCACAGACTGAGGCCGCGCCACGGTATGAGCAGCTGACCCTGATTGAAAAAGCCCAGCCGGCGGCGGCTGATTTTGCTCAGTTGCAGCACACTCAGCTCCAGCTTTCGCGACTGGAAAAAGCATTGGCGCAGGCCGAGCAGACCAAACAGCATAACCAGCAGGTTTTGCTCGACAGTGATGGGGCTGTGCAGGCGGCAAAACAGAAATTGAATGCGGCCCAGCAGGCGTGGCAGGCACTGGAGCCGAAGCTGAAACAGGCTTCGGCGATGGATTTGCAGCACAGTGGTTTGCAGCAACAGCTGGACGAAATTGAGCAGCAGGCTCGGCAACAGACGCAGACGCTGGCTGAGCATCAGCAGCGCCAGCAGCAATACCAACAGCAGCAACGAGACCTGCACCAACGTCAGCAGCATCTGGCGTTGATGCTGGAGCGACATCAGGCGCTGGCCGGGGTCGCCGAGCAGTATCAGCCGGTGCTGGACAACCTGGATCAATACCTCAGCGCTCACCGCAGCCTGGTACGGCTGAGCCAGGAAAAGCAGCAGATCCAGCAGGAGCAGCTGCGCTATCAGCAGGACTCGGCGGTGCTGACCCAGCAGATGCAGGCATTGTCGCAACAACAAGCGGAACTCGATGCTCTGTTGTCCGGGCAGGATGCTGCCGTGCTGGAGCAGGCCCAATACGAAGCCCAGCAGCGGTTCAGTGAGTTGCAGCAACAGCGTGACACCTTGCACCAAGCGATGTCCGGCCTCAAAGAGTGGGGCGCTGTGTTGCAGCAAAAAAACAAGCTGGTGGCTGAGCAGCAGGAGTGGCTGGACTATCAGCGCCAGGCCGAGCAGCGGCTGGCGGTTCTGGAGCCTGAATTGGCGACCCTGGCGACGCAATACCAGGAAGCTGAGTATGCCTACCAGCAAAGCATGGCGGTGGTGAACCTGAGCGAGTACCGCAGCCAGCTCAAAGACGATGAGCCCTGCCCGTTGTGCGGCGCGCTGGATCACCCTTATGCCGAGCAGCATCCGGCTGTGGAGGGGATGTTGCACTCGCTGCGCCAGCGGTTGCAGGCGCTGGCCGAGCAGCGCCAGGCCGGGGAAGGAGAGCGTCAGCATTTGTTGCAGCAACTGCCACAGTGCCAACAGCGGCTGGTGGGGATCAATCAGGATCTTCAGCAGCTCAAGCAGTTTATTGCGCAACTGTTTGACCAGCTGACAGCCCACTTCAGCCAGCTGGAAGGACTGGAGACACTCCAACAGGGCAGCGATCGCGATCAGCTGGAGCAACAGATGGGGCATTGGCAGCAGGCTGTTGAGCAGACACATCAGGAGCTGCGACAGTTGCAGGCCGGTCTGGAGCAGCGCCAGGTTCAGATCCGTCAGGTCCGCCAGTGGCAACAGCAGCTCCAGCAGGTGCAGCGTGCCGAAGCCGAACTGAAGGAAATTCAGCACCAGCTTGAGCAACAGGCGACCCAGTGGCAGGGACGTCTCGCATCGCTCGATGAGCAGAGCCAGACCCAGCATGAAATTCTGGATTCCCGCGCCCGGGCGCTGAACGAACAATACGGCGATGATCAGTGGCTGGACATGCTGCGCCAGCAGGGTGCAGAGCAATATATCCAGCAGCTGAAATATCAGGTTGAGCAGTTCCTGGACAGCCAACAGGCGCTGCGGGACGTGGAGAAACAGCTGACCGAGCTGGCACCCAAGCTGGCCGAGTGCCATACCGCGCTGACGGGCTTGCAACATCAGCTCAGTGATGGCCAGCACAAGGCGAGCCAACTGCGCCAGCAGGCGGCTGAACTGTGGCAACAGCGACAGGCACTGGTGGGAGAGGCGGATCTCGAACCCCTTGAGCACCGCCATAAAGCGGCGATTGATTCGGCGCAGCAGGCGCTGGGAGAGGCCGAAGCGACCCAACGTCAGGCCGGGGAAGCATTGGCGGCCGCCGAGTCGACCCGCATCAGCAGTCAGCAACAACTTCTGGAGACTCAGGCCCAGCACCGTGAAGTCGTGCGGCGCTGGCTGGATTGGCAACAGAAACTGGGACTCAACGAGCATCAACTGATGCAGTTGCTGAGCAAAGAAGACACCTGGCTGGCGCAGGAGCGTCAGGCGCTGAAAGCGATTGAGCAGGCAGTCTCAGCGGCGCAGACCCTGCTGGCTGAGCGCGAGCAGGCCGTGGCAGAGCATCAGGCTCAGGCTGAGCTGGCCCGTCAATGGTTTGCCCGTCATGAAATCAGTGAGGAAGCCACTGAACAAACCCGGCAGCTGGAAGCGTGGCAGCAGCAAAAGCAGGCGCAGGAAGAGCAGTTGTTCCAGCACCGCCAGCGGCTGGCTCAGGGCGAGCAGGCCGAGCAACAGGCCGGGGCACTGACCGAAGCACTGAGCCGCCAGCAGGCGCAAACCGAGCTGTGGCTGAAAATGAGTGAGTTGATTGGCTCGGCGACCGGCAACAAGTTCCGGACTCTGGCGCAGGGGCTGACCTTGCAGCAACTGGTGCTGCTGGCCAATGAACACTTGCAGGATCTGGCACCGCGCTACGCCCTGCAACCCGTGCCGGGCAGCCCGCTGGCGCTGCAGGTGGTCGACCATGATATGGGCGATGAAGTTCGCAGCGTGGAGTCGCTCTCCGGTGGGGAGAGTTTCTTGGTCTCGCTGGCCCTCGCGCTGGCGCTGGCGTCTCTGGCAGCCGATACCCGTCAATTGGGATCATTGTTTATTGATGAGGGCTTCGGCACGCTGGATCCGGACAGTCTGGAAATGGCACTGGCCTGTCTGGATGCCTTGCAGGCTGATGGCCGTCAGATTGGCGTGATCTCGCATGTCGGCACACTGGTGGAGCGGATCGGGGTACAGGTCGCGGTGGAAGCGCAGGGTGGCGGCCGCAGCCGGATTGCCGTCAAAGGTTAAAGGTCTGTTTTTATAACTGATTGATAAATCATAAAACATTTCATCAAAACTGAAGCGCATCCCCACTGGTACTGCCAGCTGGCGAGATGCGCTTTTTATCGTAAAAAGTCACAAAAGTGTCATAATAAGAACACATAATGTCGCTCGACAGACAACAACTACTAGGTATTCATCATTATGGTTAGACGGATTCTTGTTGTAGAGGATGAAGCGCCGATCCGCGAGATGCTGTGTTTCGTGCTTGAACAGAAGGGCTACGAGGCCATTGAAGCCGAAGATTATGACGCGGCACTGGACAAGCTATGCGAACCCTATCCGGAACTGGTTGTTTTGGACTGGATGTTGCCGGGCGGCTCAGGGATCAATCTGATCAAGCATTTGAAACGTGACGAAATGACCCGCCAGATCCCGATTGTGATGCTGACGGCACGTGGCGAAGAAGAAGACAAGGTGCGTGGCCTGGAAGCCGGCGCCGATGATTACATCACCAAGCCATTCTCGCCGAAAGAGCTGATGGCACGCCTGAAAGCGGTGATGCGTCGGGTTTCCCCGACCTCCCTGGATGACGTCATTGACGTACAGGGACTGAAGTTGGATCCGGTTTCTCACCGGGTGACGTCGAATGAAGAGCAACTGGACATGGGACCGACCGAGTTCAAAATGCTGCACTTTTTCATGACGCACCAGGAGCGTGTCTACAGCCGTGAGCAACTGCTGAACAATGTCTGGGGCACCAATGTGTACGTTGAAGATCGAACGGTGGATGTGCACATTCGTCGTCTGCGCAAAGCCCTGGAAAGCACCGGTCATGACAAAATGGTTCAGACGGTGCGCGGCGCAGGCTACCGCTTCTCTACTCGTACCTAGCCCCATAAACTATCGTTATCGTTTGAACGCAGCAGCGCCCCGGGGCTGCTGCGTCAATGGAGTCCTCAATGGTTGAACGGCTGTCGTGGAAAAAGCTGGTCTGGGAACTGGCTTTCTTCTACCTGCCCTGGATTGCCCTCGGTTGGATCTTTGGTTATATGCCCTGGTTTTTGCTGGTGGCGACCTGGATCCAGTTGATCTGGCATTTTCATAATCAGTTGAAAATGTCGAACTGGCTGTGGAAAGAGCGCAGCCTGACCCCGCCTTCCGGCTCTGGGAGCTGGGAGCCGCTGTTTAACGGAATTTACCGCTTGCAGCAACGCAACCGTCGCCGTCGTAAAGAGCTGGCGACCCTGATCCGCCGTTTCCGCAATGGTGCGGAATCCCTGCCAGATGCCGTGGTGGTCTTTCGCAGTGAAGGCAATATCGTCTGGTGCAATAAGCTGGCGCAACACTTGTTAGGGTTCCGTTGGCCCGACGATGCCGGACAGCCGATCAGTAATCTGCTGCGCAGCCCGGACTTTGTCCGCTATCTGGCTAAGCAGTCTTTTGACACGCCGCTGGAAATTACCTCGCCGCTCAATTATGACCGGACGCTTGAGCTGCGGATCATGCACTACACCGAAGGGGAATACCTGATGGTGGTGCGGGATGTGTCCAAGGTGAAGCAGCTTGAAGGTATGCGCCGTAACTTCTTTGCCAACGTTTCCCATGAGCTGCGCACGCCGATGACGGTGTTGCAGGGCTATCTGGAAATGTCCAAAGATCCCGAAATGTTGGTTGGCCCGATGTGGGACAAGGCACACGGGGTGATGACCGAGCAGCTACTGCGGATGAATTCGCTGGTCGAGCAGCTGCTGACGCTGTCGAAGATTGAAGCCGCGCCGAATATCGAGCTGGAAGAGATCATTGATGTTCCGGCCATGCTGGATATTCTGGAAAAAGAGGCGATCTCGCTGAACGGCGGTAATGAGCAATTGTTTACTTTCGATGTCGATCCGTCACTCAAGGTATTGGGTGATGAAGATCAACTGCGTAGTGCGATTTCCAACCTGGTTTACAATGCGGTCAAGCATACGCCGGAAAATGCCCAGGTGCTGGTTCGCTGGTATCGTTCGCCTGCCGGTCCGCGACTGGAAGTGACTGATAAAGGCGAGGGGATTGAACCGCAACATATTCACCGCTTAACGGAGCGATTCTACCGGGTGGATAAAGCCCGCTCGCGGGAAACCGGCGGGAGCGGTTTGGGCCTCGCTATCGTGAAGCATGCGCTGAGTCACCATGACTCGCATCTGGAAATCGAAAGTGTGGTGGGTGAGGGCAGTACCTTCGCCTTTACCCTGCCTCAGCGGCTGGTGGCTGCGGCGGCCTGATCCAGCGCCTTCGCGGTCATGGCGCCGATGGTACGCGGTTTGGATAGCGGCAGAGATCCCTTCGGGCGATCTCATGCCGCTTTTGTCGTTTTTATTTGAGTCCGAACAGGAGAGCCGATATTCGTGTTATGAAGTTCAGTCATGTCTGTCTGCGTCTTGCGGCTTGGGTGCTGCTTGGCAGTTGGGTGACGGCCGTTCAGGCTGTTGAGCCGGATACTGAAGCCAGTTTGCAACCGTACCAAAAAGTCGGTGGGGTTTCGGGGAATCTGTCCTCGGTGGGGTCCGATACCTTTGCTAACCTGATGACTTACTGGTCGGAAGAATTCAAGCGCTTGTACCCCGGGGTGAATGTTCAGGTTCAGGCGGCGGGATCCTCGACGGCCCCGACGGCACTGATTGAAGGGACGGCGCAGCTGGGGCCGATGAGCCGCCAGATGAAAGCCAAAGAAATTGAAGCCTTTGAGCAGGCGTATGGCTATGAGCCGGTGGCCGTGCGGGTGGCGATTGATGCGCTGGCGGTGTTTGTTCATGAGGACAACCCGCTGCAGGGCATTAATTTTACCCAGCTCGATGCCATTTATTCCCGGACCTTGCGCTGTGGCGGCACCGAGCCGATCACCCGTTGGGGTCAGCTCGGGTTAAGCGGCAGTTGGGCCGCGCGGCGGATCCAGCTGTTTGGTCGTAATTCGGTGTCCGGTACTTATGGTTTCTTTAAACAGCGCGCGTTGTGTCAGGGCGATTTTCGCAATAACGTCAATGAGCAACCCGGCTCGGCGTCAGTGGTGCAGTCGGTTTCGAGCTCGCTGAACTCGATCGGTTATTCCGGGATTGGTTACAAAACCACGGGTATCCGGGCGATCCCGGTGGCTCGGGAAGGCGACGATTACGTAGAAGCGACGATCGAAAATTCGCTGAGTGGCCGCTACCCGCTGGCCCGTTATCTCTATATTTATGTCAACAAGCATCCGAACCAGCCCATGCAGCCCCTGCAGGCGGAGTTCATTCGCTACGTACTGTCCAGTGAAGGCCAGGATATTGTTGAAAAAGATGGTTATGTGCCGCTGTCGGCGACCATGGTCCAGGCCGATCTGCAGCGGTTGGGGCTGACGGACTAAGTTTGACCTGAAAGACTAGTTTGACCGGAAAGGCGAGATTGCAGCACAGCGTGGAAAAAGCCGGGCATGGGCCCGGCAATGATTCTCGGCAGCGATCAGAGAGAGTTGGTTACAGCTCAGGAAGTAATCGCCAGTTTCCAGCCGGCACGGCTCCAGTAGTCCTGCTCTACTTTCAAATCGGCGGCCAGCAGCTTGTTGTTCTCCTCCCAGCCCTGAGGCAAGGAGATCTCCCACATTTCCTTGTTGGCTTTGACCTGGATCCGCGGTAGCGGCTCATCGGAGCGTTGTCCGTTCAGTGCCACGGCCAGGCGAAGGGTCCGGATCAGCGGATAGAGGTGCTTGCGCTTGTAAATGGTCAGCTCCGGCATCTCATTGAGCTTCAGGCTCTTGCGCTGGAATCGGACCAAGGTCGCCAGTACCGATTGTTGCTCAAAGTTGAAGCCCGGCATGGTGCTGTGGCGCAGCAGGTAGGCTGAGTGACGGTGAAACCCCGGATAGCTGATACTCAGGCCGACTTCGTGCAGCAGGGCTCCCCAGCTCAGCAGGGTTGCCAGCTCGCTTTTGGCGAGGCCGGGTTGGGATTCCACCTGATCATAGAGCATTTCCGCCGTGGCCTTGACCCGGGTGGCCTGCTCGAGATCGACATTGTATTGTTCAGCCATGGCGCTGGCCGTGCGGGTCCGAATATCACTGTGGCGGAACCGGTCTTCCATTTCATACAGCAAGCCTTCGCGCAGCGCACCGTCTGAAAAGGTCATTTCTTCGATTTTCAGGGCCTTAAAAATCGCATTGAGGATCGCAACCCCAGCCGGAAAGACCGATTTGCGATCATCGGTCAGGCCGGGCAGCGTCAAATCGTCGGTATGTTTGAACTGGAGAATCTTCTCCGTCAGCTCTTGGAGCCGCGTCGGGGTGATGATGCCGTCGTTATGGCCGGATTCGACCAGCACTTCGCGGATCGCCTTAATGGTGCCGGACGAGCCGAGGGCACTGTCCCAGCCGCTGAGGCGGTATTTCCCGGCTATACTTTCCAGTTTCTGCTCTGCCGCCAGGGTGGCCGCCGCCATGTTCTTGTTGCTGATTTTGCCTTTGGCAAAGTGATTCTTGTGGTAGCTGACACAGCCCATATGCTTGCTGGTCAGCAGATGGGCATGGAAATCTTCGCCGATCACCAGCTCGGTGCTGCCGCCGCCGATATCCACCACCAGTTTGCGGTTCTTCTCCGGTTGGGTGTGGGCCACGCCGAGGTAAATCAGGCGGGCTTCTTCGGTACCGGGGATAATCTCAATCGGGTAGGGGATCACCCGCTCAGCCCGCTTGATAAAAACATGGGCATTGCGGGCCTGGCGCAGCGTGTAGGTGGCTGCGATCCGCACATTGTCCGGGTCAAATCCCTGCAGGCGCTCGGCAAACATCGCCAGGCAGTCCAGGCCGCGCTGAATGGCAGCCTGATCCAGGTTTTGATAGTCATCCAGGCCGCTGGCCATATGGACACGCTGCTTGTGCCGGCTGATGATCTGCAGGCTTTGACCGACGACCCTGGCCACGACCATATGAAAGCTATTGGAGCCAATATCGATCGCAGCAATTTCACGGGGGCGTTCATTATCAATCATTGTTCATCATCGCTTTTTCTACTTTTTCGGTTGGTGCAGGCTGCTCCGCTTTCTCTGATTTCTCCGCCTTCTCGGCTTCTTTTGCCTTCTTGCGCAGCTGTTTCTCAGTCTGCTTCAGATAATCATAGATCTCAATTTGCGAGCGGATCTTGCGGCGGTTCCCGCGCGGCACGTACTGATTGCTCATCTCTTTGTCGATAATCCGGGCCTTCACGGTATCACTGAGCTGAATATTGAGGATATCAATAATTCGCTGCTTGAGGGCCGGGTCCCTGATTGGGCAGCCGACTTCAATCCGGTTGTCGATGTTGCGGGTCATCCAGTCGGCGGAGGAGATAATCACTTCCGGATCTCCGCTGTTTTCAAACACCATCACCCGCGGGTGCTCTAAGAAGCGATCGACGATACTGATGGCCGAGATATTCTCGCTGATCCCTTTCAGTCCCGGGATCAGGGCACACATGCCACGGACAATCAGTTTGATCTCCACACCGGCGCCACTGGCCTGGTACAGCATGTTGATCAGGCCCTTGTCTACCAGATTGTTGACTTTCAGTATAATCCCGGCCTTCAAACCTTGCTTGGCATGGGCAATTTCGCGATCAAT
This sequence comes from Photobacterium sp. MCCC 1A19761, assembly GCF_037389125.1. Classification (NCBI taxonomy): domain Bacteria; kingdom Pseudomonadati; phylum Pseudomonadota; class Gammaproteobacteria; order Vibrionales; family Vibrionaceae; genus Photobacterium; species Photobacterium sp. MCCC 1A19761. The sequence goes on along the minus strand of NZ_JAZGTF010000008.1, from coordinate 33,322 downwards.
CAGATCATATAACCGGCTGCGGGAATTGCGCGGCGAGACAATCAGGTGCCTGAATTTCACCGGGCGGTACGGGTTTTCGATATAGCCGAACACCTGGCGTACTTCCGCGGTGATCTCATCATCACAGGTCATCAGGGTAAAGTCGGTGTAGATCCGCGCCGTTTTTTCATGGAAGTTCCCGGTCCCGATGTGGGCATAGCGCACCAGACGGTCGTCTTCGCGGCGGGTGATCAGGCACAGTTTGGAGTGGATTTTCAAACCGGGCACTCCGAACACCACATGCACACCGGCTTCGGTCAGGCGGCGGGCCCAGAGGATGTTGGCTTCCTCATCGAAACGTGCCTGCAACTCCACCACCACGGTGACGAGCTTGCCGTTGTTGGCAGCATCGATCATCGATTCGATGATACGGGAGTTTTTGGCCACCCGGTAAATGTTGATTTTGATCCCCAGCACTTTCGGATCATAAGCGGCCTGGCGCACCAGTTCGGTCATATGGTTGAAGGTGTGGTACGGATAATACAGCAGGATATCCTGGGCTTTGATGGCTTCAAACGCATTGCGGGCATTGGTGAAGTGGAAGCTGTCCAGTGGCGGCAGTGGTTTGTTTTCCAGGTAGTTGCGCCCGACATTCGGGAAGCCGATAAAATCTTTGAAGTTGTGGTAGCGGCCGCCCGGAATGATACTGTCGTAGCTGGAAACTTTCAGCATCCGGCACAGCACGTCGACCATATCGGCCGGCATGTCTCGTTGATAGACAAACCGCACAGGCATCGCCGTCAGGCGCTGGTTCAGGCCCTCCGACATCTGCTCCATCAGGCTGTGTTCGACTTCCAGGCTGAGATCGTACTCGGCATCCCGGGTCATCTTCATCGAGTACGCTGCCAGACTGTCATACTCAAAAAAGCCGCTGAAGATATCATCGAGGCAGAAACGCAGAATGTTATCGAGCAAAATTAAGGTCTTGCGTCGTTTGCCTTTGGCTTCCGGCAACTGAATGAAACGCGGCAACTGGTCGGTCGGGATTTCGATCAGGGCGTAACGCTTCTTCTGGTTTTGTTGCATTTCGATAGCCAGATAAGAGTATTCATCCTTGAGGAATTCCAGCAGGTCAATGTCGGCGGTCAGCAGGATCGGGGTGACATGGGGCAAGATGGCATTGCGGAAGTACTTGCGCAGCCACACCTGCTGGTTGTCATCCAGTTGTTGTTCATTCACCAGAAAAATATGGCGCCGGGCCATTTCCAGCAGGATTTCGTTGTACAGGCTGTCAAAGTCCTGGTTGAGTTTCAGGACCCGGCTCTGAATTTTGCTGAGCAGTTGTTTGGCGCCCTGATCGCCGCCCTGCTCTTCGTTAATGAGGAGCCGGCGTTTCACGTCAGCAAAGCGGACCTGGTAAAACTCATCGGTATTGCTGGAAAAGATCCCCAGGAAACGCACCCGTTCAATCAGCGGCACCGACTTGTCTGCCGCCTCCTGAAGGACGCGTTCGTTAAAGGAAAGCCAACTTAATTCTTTTTCTTGATAGAGAGGTTCCGTGCTCATTGTGTTCCTGCTAATAAGCTTAAGGGCGAAATGAAAGGCGATCAGTTGTCATCAATATCGATGTTGAGATCATCTGCCAGTTTTTCCAGCTCATCCTGGACGATGTCTAACTGAAGCTCAGCCGGCAGCTCAAGCTGAAAGTCAGCGATAAAAATCGGGTAGCCCCAGTTCGGCGCACTCTGGGTGTCGGTTTTGAGTTTATTGATGTTGATCCCCAGCTCTTTCAGCTTGCCGGTGACTTCTTTGACAATGCCGAGGCGATCGTTCCCGGTGACCGTGAGGTGGTGCAGGGTGGTGATCGGGATGGCTTTGCTGTCGTCTTCGACAATGTGGATCTGCAGGTCGGCAATGTCAGCCAGAGCCCGGCTGAGGAGCGATACGTACTGAGTGGCGACTTCAACCTGGACAATCCCGGCAAACTGTCCGGCGAGTTTGCTCAGACTGCTGGCGAGCCAGTTGCCATGATTTTGGTAAACCGTTTCAGACAGGGTCTCCACCAGACCCGGGCGATCTTTACCGATCACTGTAATCACGAGATGCTTCATAACGACTTCCTTTTTCGTAATAGGCTAGTTCATTATGTGAGCATGAGCATGATCTGTCTAGATGCATTCATGGAGCGGCCATTGAAATCAGTCTGGGGTCATAAATCATTAAGACTAATGACATTTTATTGCAAATTTATGTCAATCTAATGGGTTCGCAGCGGGGTGAAAAAGGGAAGTGGTCAGCGGTCCGGAAGCTGTCATATAATTGTCATCTAAAAGACATATTATCTGTAAACGTATAAATTTTTTGAGGTAATAATGGCTGACGCCGGTGATTTTTTAAGAGGAGACAGCCCTGGACGCCGGGTAAAAGATAAACTGGCGCGATATGGGGTGACGGCCGGCGGCATTTTCGTCCTTGTTACTTTAGTTCTGATTTTTTTCTACTTGCTCTATGTCATGATGCCGATTTTTGCCTCGGTCAGAGTGACATCCCAGCAGACGTTCACGGCGGCTTTTCCTGATCAGCCGGCCGTGATCCGAGTCAGTGAACAAAACGATCTGGCCTACCGGTTGTCGACGCAGGGAACCCTGAGTTTTCTGTCGATTGACGGCGCGCAGGCCGGCCAGGTGATCCGTCAGTTCCAGGTGATGGCACAGCCCACCAGTGTGGCACGCACGTTGCCGCGGGAAGAGGTCTTCGCCTACGGCAACGGCGCGGGTCAGGTGGTGTTATTTAAGCCGGTTTCCGGTGCCACGTTTTCTGAGCCGGCTTCGCACCCGGCGCAACCGTCGTCCAAACCGCAGGCGATGCGGCAAAGTCACCCTGATATCGTTTATCCCCTGGGGCATGAACCTATTCAATTGGATCCGCAGCAACAGCCGGTGATCCGGTTGGCGGCGTCGTTGCGTGACGATCGGGGCGTGATTGCCGGTATCACGGCTGATCAGCGGCTTCGGGTGGCGACCTTCGAAAAGTCAGTCCGGCTGCAAAACCAGCAGGGCACATGGCAGTCGCGATTGTTTGCGGTAGAAGGTGTGCCGGGGCAGATCGAAGCACTGGCGGTGACGCCGGATGCCCGGACCCTGTATGCGCTGGGGGGCCAGTGGCTCTATGTGGTCGCACTGCGCGGTGAACAGTCTTATGTGCGCGAGGTGGTGGACATCGGGACCGAGCCGGGCAGCGCGTCGCAGCTGACCTTGCTCTCCGGGGCCAACTCGTTGTTGATCCGCACCGGAGCGCAGGGGATTGCCCAGTGGTTTGAAGTGCTGCGCGACGGGCAGCGGCAGATGGTAAAGGCACGTGAATTTAAGTTGGCACCGGGCAGCCCTGCGGCACATCTGGTGCCGGAGTATTCGCGCAAAGGATTTTTCGCGGTGCAGCAGGACGGGACGTTATCGGCCTTCTACACCACGGTCAAAGGGCCGATTTATCAGGAAACACGATTTGAGCAGATCCCGGAGTGGATGGCGATTTCGCCCCGGGCCGATCGCTTGCTGACGGTCAATGGCGATCAGTGGCAGATCTACCGGGTTAATAATCGCCACCCGGAAATCGGTTTTGCCTCGCTGTGGCAGCAAATTTGGTATGAAGGCTATCCTGAGCCGGCGTATGTCTGGCAGTCGACCTCGGCCAGCGATGAATTTGAACCCAAACTCAGCCTGGTGCCCGTGGTCTTCGGGACCCTGAAAGCTGCGTTGTATGCCATGGTGTTTGCCATCCCGCTGGCTTTGGCCGGGGCCATTTACACCGCTTACTTTATGTCTTCCGCGATGCGTCAGGTGATCAAGCCGACGGTGGAGATCATGGAAGCGCTGCCGACGGTGATCCTGGGCTTTCTCGCCGGGATCTGGCTGGCACCGGTGATTGAAACGTACCTGCCCGGGGTGCTGCTGATGATTCTGACGTTTCCGCTGGCGATGCTGGTGGTCGGCCTGATCTGGTCGTTGCTGTTGCCGGCGGCCTGGCGGGTCCGTTTACCGGGCGGATTGCACCTGATCGTGCTGGTTCCGGTGATTATCCTGCTCGCTTATGGCTGTCTGAGTTTGGGACCGTGGCTGGAGCAGGTGTTGTTTGGCGGCGATTTGCGGGTCTATCTGGCCAGTGAGTGGGGCATTGGGTATGACCAGCGCAATACCCTGGTGGTGGGGATAGCAATGGGGTTTGCGGTGATCCCGACGGTCTTTACGATTGCAGAAGATGCGATTTTCTCGGTGCCGGGCCATTTGACCAGCGGCTCGCTGGCATTGGGGGCGACCCATTGGCAGACCCTGACCCGGGTGGTACTGCTGACGGCCAGTCCGGGGATCTTTTCCGCCATTATGATGGGGCTGGGGCGCGCTGTCGGCGAAACCATGATTGTGCTGATGGCGACCGGCAATACGCCGTTGATGGACTGGAATATCCTCGAAGGATTACGCACGCTGTCGGCAACCATTGCGATTGAAATGCCGGAGTCCGAAGTCGGCAGCTCGCACTATCGGGTGCTGTTTCTGGCGGCGTTTGTTTTGTTTGTATTTACATTCCTGTTTAACACCATTGCAGAGCTGGTGCGCCAGCGACTGCGAGAGCGATATAGTTCGTTGTAGGACAAGCATTCACAGGTGACGATAATGAATTGTTTGAACACATGAAAAACTGGTTTCAATCCGGCGCGCCATGGATTTGGATGACGGCCGGCACGGTTAGCCTGAGCCTGGTCGCCGTACTGGGCTTATTGCTATTGATTGGTTGGAAAGGGCTGAGTTATTTCTGGCCGGCACCGGTGTATCAGTTTGAAGTGGATGGCCCGGCGCACCCGCAGGTGCTGATTGGCGAAATTTACGAGGTCCGGTCGGTGCCGGTGCGCCAGTTGGCTGAAGCCGGGCGCGATGTGTCCGCACTTTCTGGCGATCGGGTCAACCGTTACCTGGTTAAGATTGGCAACCGCGAGCGGGTGTCGCTGGACTTTATTACCCTGCTGGAGCCGGACATCAAAAGCCGTACGCTGGCGATGGATGTGGCGGTGATCGATCGGCTGAAGAACGGCAAGTTCTACGGCTATCCGATTGCGTTTGTGGAAGACGGAAAACGCCTGCCGCTCAGTGAGTTTCCGTTTGCGCTGGCCCGCGCCGATCAGATCCGCTCGCAAATCAAGATGCTGCAGGACACGGCGATCGTGCAGGTCAGCCAGCAGTTGGATCAGTTGCACCGGCAGGAACGTCGCCAGGGGACACAGGCGACCTTCACCCAGCAGCGTGAGCGTCTGGAGCGACAATTCCGCCAGCTGGAAATGGAATTGATTGCCCTGCGCCAGCAACTCGATGATCGTGCCTTGCTGGTGCGGGAGATGACCGGGGAGACCGTTCGTCTGCCGTTGGATCAGGTGCTCAATATCTGGTATCCCAACAATATGTCGCTGATGGATAAGATCGCGCACTGGGGGTATCAGGTCGCGCAATTTGTCAGCGAAGCGCCGCGTGAAGCCAATACCGAAGGCGGTGTGTTTCCGGCGATATTCGGCACCGTGCTGATGGTGTTGCTGATGAGTGTGATTGTGACGCCGCTGGGCGTCATGGCTGCGATTTACCTGCACGAATATGCCGGCAAGAACAGTTTTACCAAGCTGATCCGCATTGCGGTGATTAACCTGGCCGGGGTGCCGTCGATTGTTTACGGGGTGTTTGGCCTTGGTTTTTTCGTTTATATGGTCGGGGGCAGTATTGATGAGCTTTTCTTCTCCGAGAAGCTGCCGACCCCCACTTTCGGCACCCCCGGGATTCTGTGGTCGGCACTGACGCTGGCGATTCTGACATTGCCGGTGGTGATCGTGTCGACGGAAGAGGGCCTGGCCCGGATCCCGAGTTCGGTGCGCCACGGCTCGCTGGCGCTGGGGGCGACCCAGGCCGAAACCTTGTGGCGGATTGTGCTGCCGATGGCGAGCCCGGCAATCATGACCGGGTTGATCCTGGCGGTGGCCCGTGCTGCCGGGGAAGTAGCGCCGCTAATGCTGGTCGGGGTGGTGAAAATGGCGCCAGCGTTGCCGGTGGATGAGCACTTTCCATACCTGCACCTGGAGCGCAAGTTCATGCACCTTGGCTATCATATTTATGATGTCGGCTTTCAAAGTCCGAATGTTGAAGCCGCCCGACCCCTGGTGTACGCCACATCATTTCTCTTGGTGACGGTGATCGTCGGGTTGAACCTGACGGCGATCGGGATCCGCAATCACTTACGCGAAAAATTCCGCGCTCTGGAACAGTAACGGGACTCAGGACAGTAAATGTTTTCTATTAATTCGACTATCGGCTTATTTCAGCCGGAAGATTTAGCCTCGTTATCCGAAGCAAAAACGGCGATGTCGATCGAGGGACTGGATCTGCATTACGGTCAGCACCAGGCGCTGTTTGATATTAATATGCGGATTGCCAAGGGAAAAGTGACCTCGTTTATCGGCCCGTCGGGATGCGGCAAGTCGACCCTGCTGCGTTGTATCAACCGGATGAATGAGCTGGTGGAAGGCTGTCGGGTAGACGGCCGGATCATGTTGCACGGACAGAATATCTACGACAATCAAGTGGATGTGGCCGCGTTACGGCGCCGGGTCGGTATGGTGTTCCAGCGTCCGAATCCGTTTCCGAAATCAATCTATGAGAACGTGGTTTATGGTTTGCGGTTGCAGGGGATCAAAAACAGCCGGGTGCTGGATGATGCCGTTGAAAATTCGCTGCGCGGGGCGGCGTTATGGGATGAGGTGAAAGACCGTCTCCATGAGAGTGCTTTCGGTCTGTCCGGCGGTCAGCAGCAACGTCTGGTCATTGCCCGGGCGATTGCCATTGAGCCGGAAGTGCTGCTGCTCGATGAGCCGACCTCGGCTCTGGATCCGATCTCGACCTTGACCATTGAAGAGCTGATCAACGAGCTGAAAACCAAATACACGGTGATTATCGTCACCCATAACATGCAGCAGGCGGCCCGGGTGTCGGACAATACCGCGTTTATGCATATGGGGGAGCTGGTGGAATATGCCAATACCAATGATATATTTACCACCCCAAAAGAAAAGCGAACAGAAGATTATATTACGGGCCGCTACGGCTAAGGAGTCGATATGGTAGATAACTTCAGTCTTGGCCGTCATATTTCAGGTCAGTTTAATGCGGAGCTGGAAAGCATCCGCACCCATGTGCTGGCGATGGGCGGTCTGGTGGAGCAGCAACTGGCCGACTCGCTCAAGGCAATGCACAAGCAGGATGCCGAGTTGGTCAAGCGGGTGATTAAAGACGATCACAAAGTGAATGCGATGGAAGTGGCGATTGATGAAGCCTGTACCCGGATCATCGCCAAGCGCCAGCCTACAGCCAGTGATTTACGCCTGGTGATCGCGATTATTAAAACCATCACCGATCTGGAGCGGATCGGGGATGTGGCCGAAAGTATTGCCAAAGTGGCGCTGGAAAACTTCACGAACAAGCAGTACAACCTGCTGGTGTCTCTGGAGGCGCTGGGGCAGCATGCGGTGCGAATGCTCCATGAAGTACTTGATGCTTTTGCCCGGATGGATGTGAAAGCTGCGGTGAAGGTGTATCAGGAAGATGATCGGATTGACCGGGAATATGAAGCGATTATCCGTCAGTTGATGACTTACATGATGGAAGATCCGCGTTCGATCCCGAATGTGCTTCAGGTGATGTGGTCCGCGCGCTCAATTGAGCGGGTGGGGGATCGGTGCCAGAATATTTGCGAATACATCATTTACTTCGTCAAAGGCAAAGACATTCGCCATACCAGCCAGGAAGATCTGAAGAGTATTTTAGAGCAGGCGGGGTCGTCCGGCTAATCTGCCTGAGTACTTTTATTGTGTTTAAAAGCGTCCCGGCCCTGAGGCCGGGACTTTTTTTGCATCATCATATTGCTTGGTGGGAGCAGGGTTAATCGTTGCTTTCGAACCGATCCGGGACGAAGGTCTGGCTGTCAACCGGCGCCCGTACATAACCCGTTTTGTCAATTGGCGGCAGCTCGATATGCGGATACTGGATCTCTTCATAGTGAATATGAGAGAGCAAATGAGAGATGCAGTTGATCCGGGCTTTTTTCTTGTTATCCCCTTCAATGGTCCACCATGGGCATTGTTTGGTATCGGTGTAGGCAAACATTTTGTCTTTGGCTTCCGAATAAGCCGCCCAGCGGGCGCGGGATTCCAGATCCATCGGACTGAATTTCCAGCGTTTAATCGGGGTATGGATCCGTTCAAGAAAGCGTGCTTCCTGCTCTTCGTCAGAAACCGAGAACCAGTATTTCAGCAAAATAATGCCGGAGCGCTGCAGCATGCGCTCAAACTCCGGGCAGGCACGGAGAAATTCCTCGTATTCCTCATCGTTACAGAACCCCATCACTTTTTCGACCCCGGCCCGGTTGTACCAGCTGCGATCGAACAGCACCATCTCACCGGCGGCAGGCAGGTGCGCCACATAGCGTTGGAAGTACCACTGGGTTTTCTCTTTCTCGGTGGGGGCCGGTAAGGCCACGACCCGGCAAACCCGGGGATTGAGCTTTTCGGTGATCCGCTTGATTGTGCCGCCTTTGCCGGAGGCGTCCCGGCCTTCAAAGATCACAACGACTTTCATGCCGCTGTGTTTGATCCACTCCTGCAGCTTTACCAGTTCGATCTGGAGGCGTTCCAGCTCTTTCTGGTAATCTTTCTTTTTGAGCTTTTTGCCTGGTTTACCACTGGTCATTCCGTTCTCCCTGTCCCTGTGTGACCTTATTCATCATGATGTTTATGATAATGTGCCAGCGCCCTAATCGCGAGTACGGGAGCGTGGGAGTGTTATCTTTGTCCGACTCCGGCCGGGCAGAGCGAGCATTTGGTTAACTGGGTCGGTGTTTACAAGGGTGATAATTGCACGTTGTTTCATTTTATGCTCATATGCTACCGGGTTGATGGGGCTCGTCGGAAGAGTGCTCGGTTGCAACTCACAACAAACAACGGCATGAAAAAAACAATAAAGAAAGGTGACAAATGTATAAGTTGATGTCAGGGGCGCTGACCTGCCTGATCTTGGCCGGTTGTGGCGGCGGTGATGGTGGCGGTAACCAGTTTGCTGATCGCCGGGCACTGGCCATCCAGAACTGTCCGGCAAATTTGACCTGTGATTTTATGCAGGTGCCGAAAGATTATAATGCGCCAAGCGGCGAAATGGTCGAGGTGTTCTATGGGGTGCATAAAGCCCGGGATCCGGCCAATCGGATTGGTTCTTTAATTCTGAACTTTGGTGGGCCGAGTGCCCCTGCGGTTGGTGGCGCAGCGGGGATGGCGGAGTATGCTTTTCCGTCTGAGATCCTGGATCGGTTTGATATTGTCGGGATGGATCCACGTGGTGCGGGTTGGAGCGCCTTTGCCGATGAACTGACCACCTGTGCAGTGGCTGAAGATAAAGGTCAAGGTAATTGTGATGCCACTTTCCAGCAGGTCGCGCCTTACATCGGCAGTAACACCATTGTCAAAGACCTCGACCGCCTGCGCGAAAAGCTGGGTGATGCTCAGTTGACCTTCTTGGGCTACTCTTACGGCACCCGGTTGGGCTCACTGTATGCCAACATGTTCCCGGAGCGGGTTAGAGCTATTGTGCTGGATTCACCGATGTCCCCGACCGATGCCAACAATGTGGCCATCCGAATTGGTAATACCGCTGGGTACGAAAAAATCGCAGCGTATCGTCTGGACTATGCCAATAGTGAGGGGCGTCCAACACCTGATCGTAAAACCACCTATGAAACTTTAGCTCGTGACTTGTTTTATGATGTGTATGGGCAATCCAAAAATGGCGCTTTCTCTTACAGAACCAATGATGGTTATACGCTGGGCTTTGATGACTTATCTGCGCTGATGTACATGACAACAGCACGCGAATCGGATAGAAAGGAACTTTGGCAGAAGGTTAATCCAGGGCTGAAGGCGTTACTGGATGAGGACAAGGGTGCGACATTGGCTCAGACATTCTCAACCGGGTATAAGTCTACTCAGTCGAAAACTGTGTACGCCAGCCAGGAAGATGACCTGCGCGGAAACGCCCACTTTAAAGCCGTGGTTTGTACCGATGAGCGGTTGCCGTTGACGGACGCTGAAATCACTCAGTCTGCCCATGACTATTACAACGCTTCAACCTTATATGGTCCATTGACCTATTGGCAAACTGCGGATATGTGTCAGGGTTGGGCGGCGCAGCGTGATCCGATTGAGCCAGTTCAGAATTTGGCGTCTAAGCTGGGCGGCAAGCAGATCCTAGTCATCGGCGGTCAGTATGATCCGGCGACCCCATACGCCTGGACGGAAGAAATGGTCACTGAGCTCGGTGATTCAGCATCGTTGATCACTGTGAATAACCGGGTTGATCATGGCTTTAGTTATAATGATGTCAGCTGTATCGATCAGCCGACAACGCAATATCTGATTGACCCAACTCAGAAAGTTACCGGTGCTGCATGTGAATGGATCCCAGATTTCTACACTAAAGGGTTTGACAGAGGCAGCCGAGCTCCGCACCCAACCGACAATATCATTGGTTGGTAATTCGTTCACTGTTGAGTAAACCAAGAGCCTGCATTTGCAGGCTCTGCTCGTTTGAAGGGCTTTAATTCAAGCACAACAGGTTTTGAGGATCTGTGCTACCGCGGCAATGTTATCGGCTCCGGTGACAGGAATCGCAAAGTCATCCTCGGCGCTGCTGCCCATATGGGCCTGCCCGGCATAATGGAGCATCCCGCTGGGGATCAGGTCACCAAAGCCAGCGCGGCGCAAAGTTCGATGCGGGTGGCACCGCCTTGCTGGGCGAGCGACAAGGATTCGATGTTATCGATACAGACTTCGCGTTGGTATGACATCGCAATCCGATCAGGTTCAGGGGGCGAGGACAGGCAGTTTAAATCTGATGGGGATGAGATGACAACACGTGGTGCAGTGCGTTTGGAGGGGAATCGCTGTGGGGGAATCTCTGAAAGAGGGCAGATACAAAAAGGGCCCGGTGTGTCCGGGCCTCATCATTTTTTGCCATTTAGGCTGACTTTTTCGGCTTTACGCTTTCGCGTTTAGCGCTCACACCGTTGAGCAGGTGTGAGGTAAGACCAAATGGGTCTTACTTGTCCAGGTCTGCAGTGAACTCAGACAGGTAAGCAGCAACGCCTTGTGGAGAAGCGTCCATACCTTTCTTGCCTTCTTCCCACTGTGCTGGGCAAACTTCACCGTTCTTCTGGTGGAAGTTCAGAGCATCAACCATACGCAGCATTTCGTCGATGTTACGGCCCAGTGGCAGGTCGTTCACAACTTGGTGACGAACAACACCTTCTTCGTCGATCAGGAAAGAACCACGGAACGCAACACCAGCTTCTGGGTGCTCAACGTCGTATGCTTTGCAGATTTCGTGCTTCACGTCTGCAATCAGTGGGTAACGAACCTGACCGATACCGCCGTCTTCAACAGCAGTGTTACGCCATGCGTTGTGAGAGAACTGAGAGTCGATAGAAACACCGATTACTTCTACGCCTTTCTCTTTGAAGTCTTCGAAACGCTTGTCGAAAGCGATCAGCTCAGAAGGACATACGAAAGTGAAGTCTAGTGGGTAGAAGAAAACTACCGCTTTTTTACCTTTTGTGAATTCTGCAAAGTTGAAGCTATCAACGATTTCGCCGTTACCTAGAACAGCTGCAGCAGTAAAATCTGGTGCTTGACGACCTACTAGTACCATAAATTGGTGCTCCTATAGATTGGGTTTGTCGCCGACCTTTGCGGTAGGCTCCTGTTTGAACGGGACAAACTATAACGGAACTGATACATTGAAAAAAGCGGAATAAATAGATTGATGTAATCGGAAATTACGATGAATAAGTTTCCTTCCCTCAAGCAGCTTCACTATCTGGTGACGTTGTTTGAAACCCGGCATTTTGGCGAGGCCGCCAAGCGCTGTTTTGTCAGCCAGTCAACCTTGAGCTCCGGGGTCCAGAACCTCGAAGAGTTACTGGGGTGCCAGTTGATTGAGCGTGACAATAAATCCCTGGTGTTTACCTCCACGGGCGAAGATGTCGTAGAGCGGAGCCGGGAGCTGCTGGCCCGGACCCAGGATTTGATGGAGCTGTCGAATCATCAGGGCGATTGTATGGATGGCCAGTTGCGAATTGGCTGTATTCCGACGATCGCGCCGTTCCTGCTCTGTGACTTGGTGCAGGCGGTCAACCAGCTCCATCCCAACCTGCATTTACTGCTGCGTGAAGATACCACCGCGAATTTGTTGACCGCGCTGCGCAACGGTGAAATGGACGTCCTGATCCTGGCGCTGCCGGTGGAAATCAACGGGATGTACAGTGAAGTTGTGGGGCGGGATGCTTTTAAAATGGTGATTAGCCAGAAACAAGCGGCGCAGGTCTCGAACCCTTTGCGTTACGCTGACTTGCCTGATGAATCCGTCTTCTTGCTGGAAAAAGAGCACTGCCTGACCGACCACGCAGTTTCTGCCTGCCAGCTGACCAGTAAAGAGAAGATCAACCCGTTTACCGCAACCAGTTTACATACGTTGGTTCAAATGGTTGCGAACGGGTTGGGAACCACCTTCATTCCTCAGATGGCGATCAATCACGGGATTTTGGATAACCAGAATTTGGTGGTCGTCGAGCCGCCGGGCAAAGAAGCCTACCGTGAAATCGGCCTGGTCTGGCGTCCGACCTCTAGCCGTACACAAACATTTGCCCGCCTGGCGGAGATTGTCAAAGGGCTGCTCTAGCCCTTTTTTGCTCGCCACTCCGACTTTTTGCGATTCTCAGCAGGTTATGCTGTCTTTTTTACCCACTTCGATATTTTCAGAGACCGGTGTCCGAGGATACCGGTTCTGTTTTTGTAGATTTATTCTGTTTCGCTCCACGAATAAATGAAACCAATTGACTAGCAAGTGATGCTGGTTGCGTATAAATCTGGTTTATTCTCTATACTTAACTGGCTGTTATTTCATCAGAATGAAGTGATTCATTCAAAATCCAGCTGTTTAAAACGTATTTTTGAACAAGGGTTTGAACCTGCTCATTCTGTAATTTAATTTCGTAACTGGTTACATTTTCTGTCCGATTTCCTGGAACCCGTCAATACCGAGGATTTCGCTGAATATTGTTTTAATTTAGTGTTTTGAGTTATTGCTCTATTTTTTGCAAGTGATTGTTTTAATTGGTTTTTGATTGGTATTTTCTGCGGCGTTTCTGCGTGGCGATGCTTGCATTTGATGACTGATTGCGGCAACGTATTTTCAGGGTTGCTACTCAGGTAACGGGTGGCTCAGAGTAACGACTACTGATGGAAGTGGTGATTAAGTTACATGCTGCAAGGGAGCGTAAGAATGACGGATATAACAACCTCGATGAATCACGAAGTGAAGCTATCGCTACAACCACTACTCACCGATGCACAGAAAGAGATGTTAACGGATGACGCCTTTCTGTTTGTTGAGCGGCTGGTACAACGCTTTGCTTCACGCGTTCCGGAATTGTTAGCGGCCCGTGAACAACGTCAGCAAGCCATCGATGCAGGCGCGTTGCCGGACTTTCTGCCGGAAACCGCCCATATCCGAGAGGACAACTGGACGATCCGCAATATTCCGGCGGACTTGCAGGATCGCCGGGTCGAAATTACCGGACCGGTTGAACGCAAAATGGTGATCAATGCCCTGAATGCCAACGTCAAGGTGTTTATGGCAGACTTTGAAGACTCCTTTGCCCCCGCCTGGGATGAAGTACTCGAGGGGCAGCGCAACTTGCGGGATGCCGTCAACGGCACGATTTCTTATACCCACCCGGAAACCGGAAAGTCTTATCAGCTTAAGGAAGACCCTGCGGTACTGATCTGCCGGGTGCGCGGACTGCATTTGCCGGAAAAACACCTGCTGTGGCAGGGGGAGCCCATTCCCGGTTCGCTGTTCGACTTTGCCCTGTATTTCTACCATAACCACCAACAGCTGTTAGCCAAGGGGAGCGGTCCTTACTTTTACCTGCCGAAGCTACAAGCCTATCAGGAAGCGGCTTGGTGGAGTGATGTGTTCTCGTTTACCGAGGATGAATTCGGTTTACCGCGTGGCACCATCAAAGCCACGGTACTGATCGAAACCCTGCCGGCGGTGTTTGAGATGGATGAGATCCTCTATAGCCTGAAAGACCATATTGTCGGGCTCAACTGTGGCCGCTGGGACTACATTTTCAGCTACATCAAAACGCTGCGTAACCACCCGGACCGGATTTTGCCGGATCGCCAGGTGGTGACGATGGATAAGCCGTTCCTCAATGCTTACTCCCGTCTGCTGGTTCGGACTTGTCACCGTCGCGGCGCCTTTGCGATGGGCGGGATGGCGGCCTTCATTCCATCCAAGGATCCGGCGCGCAATGCCTGGGTGCTGGATAAAATCCGTAACGATAAATCCCTGGAAGCGCAGAACGGCCACGACGGTACCTGGGTGGCGCACCCGGGGTTGGCTGATACGGCGCGGGCGATTTTTGATGAAGCCTTGGGGGATCGCCCCAATCAGCTGGATGTCAGCCGCGAAGAGGATGCGCCGATCACAGCCAGTGAACTGCTGGCGCCGTGTGACGGAGAGCGCACGGAAGATGGGATGCGTCATAACATCCGTGTTGCGGTGCAATATATCGAAGCCTGGATCTCCGGCAATGGTTGTGTGCCGATTTACGGCCTGATGGAAGATGCGGCAACCGCCGAAATATCCCGGGCCTCCATCTGGCAGTGGATCAAGCACGGCAAGACGCTCAGCAATGGTCAGGTGGTGACGAAAGCACTGTTCGAGCAGATGCTGGCCGAAGAAATGACGGTGCTGCAAGAGGAGGTCGGACCAGCGCGCTTTGAGCGGGGTCGTTACCAGGAAGCTGCGACGTTAATGGCGCAACTGACCACCAGTGACGACTTGGTGAACTTCCTGACCCTGCCGGGGTATGACTACCTGAAATAGTGTTCAACAGAATAATAAGGGGCAGTGCCGGCTGTGTGGTCGGCCATGTCCGAAGAAGCCTGAGAAAAGAAAGTCAGCCGATAACGATGACGTTAAACGGATTATCGCTAAATAGAAACGAGGGAAAGCAAGATGACATTGACTCGCCAACAACAAATTGAAGCTATTGAAAAAGACTGGGCAGAGAATCCACGTTGGAAGCATGTAAAACGGACCTATACAGCGGAAGACGTGATTAACCTGCGTGGCTCTTTTGCACCGGCCAATACCATTGCCCAGCGCGGCGCCGACAAACTCTGGGAGCTGGTGAACGGCTCAGCCAAGAAAGGCTACGTGAACTGTTTGGGTGCACTGACCGGTGGTCAGGCTGTACAACAGGCCAAGGCGGGGATTGAAGCTATTTATCTGTCCGGCTGGCAGGTTGCTGCCGATAACAACACGGCCTCGACCATGTATCCGGACCAGTCATTGTATCCGGTAGACTCTGTCCCAGCTGTGGTGAAACGCATCAATAATTCGTTCCGTCGCGCCGATCAGATTCAGTGGGCCAACGGCATTACTCCGGAAGAAGGGATTGATTACTTCCTGCCGATTGTCGCCGATGCTGAAGCCGGCTTTGGCGGGGTACTGAATGCCTACGAGCTGATGCGTAATATGATTGATGCCGGTGCCGCAGGTGTTCACTTCGAAGATCAGCTGGCCTCGGTGAAAAAATGTGGTCACATGGGCGGGAAGGTGCTGGTTCCGACTCAGGAAGCAGTTCAGAAGCTGGTTGCTGCCCGTCTGGCGGCCGACGTTGCCGGCACGACGACGCTGGTCATTGCGCGCACCGATGCCAACGCGGCGGATTTGCTGACCTCAGACTGCGACCCGTATGACAAAGACTTTATCCAGGGCGAGCGCACTGCAGAAGGTTTCTACCGCGTGCGTGCCGGGATCGACCAGGCGATTGCCCGTGGTCTGGCCTATGCACCGTATGCTGATTTGATCTGGTGTGAAACGGCGACGCCGTGCCTGGAAGAAGCGCGTAAGTTTGCCGAAGCCATCCATGCGCAATACCCGGATCAACTGCTGGCTTATAACTGCTCGCCATCGTTCAACTGGGAGAAGAACCTGGATGCGGAAACCATTGCCAAGTTCCAGCAGGAGCTGTCGGATATGGGCTATAAGTATCAGTTCATCACTCTGGCGGGCATTCACAACATGTGGTTCAACATGTTCGAGCTGGCTCATGCGTATGCGCAGGGCGAGGGCATGCGTCACTATGTTGAGAAAGTCCAGCGTCCTGAGTTCCAGGCAGCAGAGAAGGGTTATACCTTCGTTGCGCACCAGCAGGAAGTGGGCACCGGTTATTTTGACAAGATGACCAATGTGATTCAGGGCGGTAACTCTTCCGTGACGGCGCTGACCGGCTCGACGGAAGAAGATCAGTTCTGATTTCAGCCATAAAATCCTAGCAAGATGTTGTTATCTTGGTTGGTGGAGCGAATGCGACACCGTTGAATGTGAAGTTAAATCGTGACATTTACTGTTGTCTTCTTGGGAGCGCCTGGCGCTCCCTTTTTTTGTCTGCCACGCAGCGCGTTCATCCATATAGTGCGTCTCTTTCAAACAGTACGCATCGGTACACATCGCGAATGACGAAGTGAGCCTGGAACGCTATTTGTATCGGAGAGGTCAGGATCGGTGAGGCAGGGTCAGGATTGGGAAGGCGATGAGCTGTCGTCTTGCTGTGCCCGAAAAGTGCCCGCAGCTTCGATCAGTTGGGGGTAAATCCTGAAAAATTGCTGCTCAAGCTGGTTATAGTGCCGGAGGATATCCGCCGGGCAATGGGCAAGTTGGTAGAGCCTGGGGCGTCGGTTGGCCATGCGCTCCAGCGCCATTTGAATGGTGTCGACATCCTGGTATTGCAGCAGCCACTGCTGCTGCCACATCCGGGCCATGGTCAGGTGGTAGGCCTCAGGAGCTGCTCCCCGATAGGCCGTCACTTTGGCGTGGGCATCGTTGACGAATGCCGCCAGCGGCAGGGCATGGTAGCGCTGCCAGTGCCTGGCCAGAAAGTGATCCCAGGTAATGTCCAGCGCGATGCCGCTGACTCTGCGGGTTTGTGGGCTGAAGAGTTCCCGGCAGCGCAGCACTTCCGGCATGGCATCAATATAGCTGTCGACGAAGCGATGTAACCGGATGCCGTTGGCAACTTCCCGGCTGTACACCCGGTCCGGATCCCCGCGGACAAAGTCAGCCAGCAGGTTTCCGGCCAGGTGGCTGCGGCAGTGATCGGCCAGGTGCAGGTGGGCAAGAAAATTCATAGACGCGGGAGGTGCCTCCTTCCGGCTTAATAGCGATCATTGTCGGCCTCCGACATCTCAGCTTCCGGGGGATCGTTCTCTTCCTGGATCTCCAGCAAGTTAATCGCAATGGCCACAAAGTCGTTGTCGGTAATGATGCCGACCAGTTTATTGTGGTGCAAGACCGGCAAACAGCCAATGTTGTGCTTTTGCATATAGAGCGCGGCCGCCTTCAACCCGGCTTGGGGCTCGACGCTGAATAACTGGGTATGCATGCACTGTTTCAGCGGAATATCGAGCGCCGAGATAAAGCTGGTTTTCTGGATTTGCTCCAGGCTTGATTCCTGAGCAGAGAGGATATCCCGCTGGCTGACCAGGCCGACCAGGTGGTTGTCTTGATCCGTGACGGGAACGTGATGGATCCCTTTTTCCGTCATCAGCCGCTTGGCATCGGCCAGCGTATCGGACGGGGTGAGGGTATGTGGGTGCGGCGTCATCATATCGGCGACAGTAAACATATGGGCCTCCGTAGCAACTTAGGTTCAATTTCTATAGCTAACGCTCTGATAGAACTGTTTTTCCTCCTTTGAATGTAGCGAATCGCGCGGCATTTACCTATGACACCTGTCAAACAATTTGGTTGTTATTCTCATGTTTAATACTTTTTTCCGAAAGGTTAAATCTGAGGCTGTCTTATAATCAATAAACGACCCGCCAAGTAGGTATAACTTGATGTATAAGTTGTTGTTTGGCTTATTGTTATATTGGTTTTTCGCCTCTGCCCCCGTGGCTTTTGCCACGGAAGAAGCAGTCGGTACGGATGGGATCACGGCCAAAATTGTGGGCGGTGTAGAATCCGGAAATCAGGATATTCCCTGGCAAATTTATCTCAACCTGACATTTCCCGACAGCAACGGCGGTCAGAGCACATTTGTTTGTGGTGGCGTTGCGATCAGTCAGGATCTGGTGCTGACGGCAGCCCACTGTTTACAGCATGGGGCGACGACCGTCACGGTGAACAACATTAGGGTGTGGGGCGGGATCACTAGCTTGTTCTCAGCCAACAACCGTAATGCTGTGGCAGTGACTGAGCTGACCATCCACCCGTCCTATAATTCGGCCCGTTTTGCCAACGACATTGCGCTGCTGAAGCTGGCTGCCCCCTTGCCGGATGGGGCGATTCCGATCCGCATGGCCGATCGCGCAACACAGGAGCGTGCGAATACTGTGTTTGCCAACAGTTGGGTCGCCAATGGTGCCCGTCCGCCGAACCTGTTGGTCTCCGGCTGGGGCAGTACCGATCCGCAAGACATGAATTCCGGCTCTTCGACCCTCCGCTATACCTTGTTGTCCGGGGTACCGGATCGGACCTGCGATGCCCAGTGGGGTTCGAATGTGAATACCGGCGATTATTCGATTTTTCTCTGTGCCGGATCAGTGGCACCGGATCTGGCCCGGGACAGCTGCTTTGGTGACTCCGGCGGGCCGCTGGTGTGGCAGGACCCGCAAGCCGCGGCGGATCCGGACTTCGGCCTGCGTCTGGTCGGGCTGGTGAGCTTCGGCAACGGCTGTGCGGTGACCGTACCCGGGGTCTATACCGAAGTGGCCGAATATCAAAGCTGGATTGATACCCAGGCAGGCAGAACCCTGAGCAGTCAGCCGACCCCGGAATTTACCGTCAATCTTCTGAGCGGCGATATCGGGAATGCCGGCAGCGGGATTGCGGTGACGACGCCGGACAGTGACGAGAGCGCTGGTGGCCTCGGGGCTGCTCTGCTGGGATGGCTGCTCCTGATAGCGCTTTGGCGGCGTGATCCGTAGCCGGTGTTTTCGCCACCGGCATCTGCGCATCTTTGCTTGATCTTGCAGTGGGGCAGCCTATACTAGCTGCCTGCTGTAATTTAGGGCCCGATAGATGCAAGTTTCAGATTTTCACTTTGACCTTCCTGATGAGCTGATCGCTCGTTATCCGCAACCTGAGCGCACGGCCAGCCGCCTGCTGCAACTGAACGGTAATTCCGGTGAACTGCAGCATAAAGGCTTCAAAGATGTGCTGGATTTGGTGCAACCCGGTGATTTGCTGATCTTTAATAACACCCGGGTGATCCCGGCGCGTTTGTTTGGTCGCAAAGCCTCCGGCGGTAAGCTGGAAGTGCTGGTGGAGCGGATGCTGGATGACAAAAGCATTTTGGCCCATGTGCGCGCCTCGAAATCGCCGAAACCGGGTACTGAATTACTGTTGGGTGAAAACGACGACTACCGGGCAGAAATGGTGGCCCGTCATGACGCACTGTTTGAAATTCGCTTTGACAGCGAAAAAACCGTGCTGGAGATCCTGGAAGAAGTCGGCCACATGCCGCTGCCGCCTTACATTGACCGTCCGGATGAAGACGCAGATAAAGAGCGTTATCAGACAGTCTACAACGCCAAACCCGGCGCGGTTGCAGCGCCAACTGCCGGCCTGCACTTTGATGACCAGCTGATGGCTGATCTGAAAGCCAAAGGGGTCAACTTTGCATTCGTTACCCTGCACGTTGGTGCGGGGACCTTCCAGCCGGTTCGGGTGGATAACATCAACGATCACCACATGCATGCGGAATACGTTGAAGTGCCGGAAGACGTGGTGGCGACGATTCAAGCGACCAAAGCCAATGGTGGCCGGGTGATCGCGGTCGGCACCACCTCGGTGCGTTCGCTGGAAAGTGCGGCCCAGGATGCGCTGAAGCAGGGCTCCGGGCTGAAACCATTTTTCGGCGATACCGACATTTTCATCTTCCCGGGCTATCAGTTCCAGCTGGTGGATGTGCTGATCACCAACTTCCACCTGCCGGAGTCGACCCTGATCATGCTGGTCAGCGCATTTGCCGGCTATGAACACACCATGAATGCCTATCATCAGGCGGTCGCGAATCAATATCGCTTCTTCAGCTACGGCGATTCAATGTTCATCACCCGTCAGACAGATTGAACTTAAGCTGGGAAGTCAGTGTCACTTAAGGCTGCATTTGTTAAGATTGCAGCCTTTGTCGACTTTGTCGCCCTGAATATGAAATCCGCCGGCTTCAGGCTCAGCGGATGGTTACCTCATCTCAGGCAGATGGCTTGGGGTGTTTTTATCCCGTAAGGGAATAAATGTCAGATTGTTTCTCTGGCTTTTGGAGGTTTTGTGAAATTTGAATTGGATAAAACTCAGGGACGTGCCCGTCGCGGACGCCTGAAGTTTGAGCGTGGCACAGTCGAAACACCGGCATTTATGCCTGTGGGCACGTACGGCACCGTAAAAGGCATGACACCGGAAGAAGTGAAAGAAACCGGTGCGCAAATTCTGCTGGGCAACACCTTCCATCTGTGGCTGCGCCCGGGACAGGAAGTGATGAAGTTGCACGGCGATCTGCACGACTTCATGCAATGGCAGGGCCCGATCCTGACCGACTCAGGCGGTTTTCAGGTTTTCAGCCTGGGGGATATCCGCAAGATCACCGAAGAAGGTGTTCATTTCCGCAACCCGGTCAACGGCGACAAGATTTTCATGGATGCTGAGAAGTCGATGGAAATCCAGTATGACCTGGGTTCTGACGTCGTCATGATTTTCGATGAGTGTACGCCATACCCGGCGACGCACGAAGAAGCCAAGCAATCGATGGAAATGTCCCTGCGTTGGGCCCAGCGCAGCCGGAACCATTTTGACAAACTTGGTAACAAAAATGCACTGTTCGGTATCGTTCAGGGTAGTGTATATGAAGACTTGCGCGATGTTTCCGTGAAAGGTCTGACGGAAATCGGCTTTGACGGCTACGCTGTAGGTGGCCTGGCCGTGGGTGAGCCGAAGGAAGAGATGCACCGCGTGCTGGAGCATACTTGTCCGAAACTGCCGGAAGACAAACCGCGTTACCTGATGGGTGTGGGCAAGCCGGAAGATCTGGTGGAAGGTGTTCGTCGTGGGATCGATATGTTCGACTGCGTGATGCCGACCCGAAATGCCCGCAATGGTCACCTGTTTGTGACTGGCGGTGTGATCAAGATCCGCAATGCGAAACATAAAACTGATACAAGTCCTCTCGATCCGCACTGTGACTGTTACACTTGTCACAACTACTCGAAGGCGTATCTGTATCACCTGGATAAATGTAATGAAATCCTGGGTGCGCGCTTGAACACAATCCATAACTTGCGTTACTACCAGCGACTGATGGAAAGTATCCGCAAGGCGATTGAAGAAGATCGTTTCGATGCCTTTGTAGAAGAATTCTATGCGCGTCGGGACCGTGAAGTTCCACCGTTAAAAAACGCTTAACAATAAACGAGGACGTTATTAAATGAGTCTTTTCATTTCTCAGGCACACGCCGCAGCTGAAGGTGCTCCACAGGGTGGCGGCATGCAACTTTTCATTATGCTGGGTCTGTTCGCAGTTATTTTCTATTTCATGATTTACCGTCCGCAGGCGAAGCGTGTGAAAGAGCACAAAAGCCTGATGTCCTCCATGGGCAAAGGGGATGAAGTGCTGACCAACGGCGGTCTGGTCGGTAAAATCACGAAAGTTTCCGAAGAGAATGACTACATCGTGATTGCGCTGAACGACACCACTGAAGTTACCATCAAGAAAGATTTCGTTTCTGCTGTACTGCCTAAGGGTACAATGAAATCTCTGTAAAATTCGCTTTGAAGGATCTTAGCAGTGTTAAACCGTTATCCCTTGTGGAAGAACCTGATGGTGGTGTTTACACTGATCATCGGTTTGCTTTATGCACTTCCCAATGTTTACGGTGAAGATCCAGCGATTCAAATCTCCGGGGCGCGTGGCGCCTCGGCAGATATGGCCACGCTGGATGCTGTCACCGAAGATTTAAAACAACATCAAATCTCCTATAAATCTGTCGCCTTCGAAAACGGTACTGTACTGGTCCGCTTTAATGATACTGATACCCAAATTAGTGCGCGCGACATCCTGAATCAACAGCTCGGCGATAACTTTGTTGTTGCGCTCAACCTTGCCCCTTCTACGCCGGACTGGCTTGAATCCATCGGCGCAACCCCAATGAAACTGGGCCTTGACCTGCGCGGTGGTGTGCACTTCCTGATGGAAGTGGATATGGACGCAGCGATGGAAAAACTGCTGGGTCAGCAGGAAGAAACGTTCCGCACCGAGCTGCGTGAAGCCAAAATTCGTTATCGTGCCATCAGCAAGACCGCCGATGCGGTTGAAGTCCGACTGCGTGACGCAGCGCAACTGGCGGAAGCGAAAGCCGCGCTGGTGAAACTGCATCCGGACATGCTGTTTACCGACAGTGACCGTAATGGCCGCTTTGTGCTGTCGGCGCAGTTTACCGAGGCGCGTCTGAAAGAAATCCGCAACTATGCGGTCGAGCAGAACATTACGATCCTGCGTAACCGGGTGAATGAGCTGGGTGTGGCAGAGCCGCTGGTTCAGCGTCAGGGTGCCAACCGGATCGTGGTTGAACTGCCGGGCGTGCAGGACACCGCGCGTGCCAAAGAGATCCTGGGCGCGACGGCAACGCTGGAGTTCCGCGAAGTGGACAGCACGGCCGATCTGGCTGCGGCTGCGTCTGGCCGGGTTCCGCCGGGTAGCGAAGTGAAGCTCACCCGTGACCAGCGTCCGGTGGTGCTGAAAAAACGCGTGATCCTGGAAGGCTCCCATATTACGGACGCCAGCTCCAGTGCCGATGAATACGGTCGCCCGCAGGTGAACATCTCGCTCGACAGCGAAGGCGGCAGCAAGATGACTGCATTCTCGCGCAACAATGTCGGCAAGCTGATGGCCACTGTCTTTACCGAATATAAAGACAGCGGTGAACGTGATCCAAACGGCAAAGTGATCCTGGAAAAACACGAAGAAGTGATTAACCAGGCAACCATCCAGACCGCACTGGGCCGTAACTTCCGCATCACCGGAATTGATACCCAGTCTGAAGCCCATAACCTGGCGCTGCTGCTGCGTGCCGGAGCCCTGATTGCGCCAATCTCGATTGTGGAAGAGCGCACCATTGGCCCGTCAATGGGTCAGCAGAACATCGATATGGGCATCCAGGCGATGATCTGGGGCATGGTTGCGGTCATGCTGTTTACGCTGGTTTACTACCGCCGTTTCGGCCTGTTTGCCAACCTGGCCCTGCTGATGAACCTGGTGATGATTATCGGGGTGATGTCGATGATCCCGGGCGCGACCATGACGTTGCCGGGGATTGCCGGGATCGTCCTGACCGTCGGGATGGCAGTGGATGCGAACGTCCTGATTTTTGAACGGATCCGTGAAGAACTCCGTGACGGCCGCAGCCCGCAGCAGGCAATCCACCAAGGCTATGCCAACGCGTTCAGCACCATTGCCGATGCCAACATCACGACGCTGATCACCGCGATTATTTTGTTTGCGGTCGGCACCGGGGCCGTCAAAGGCTTTGCCGTGACCCTGTCGATTGGTATTTTGACTTCGATGTTTACGGCCATCATCGGCACCCGTGTTCTGGTGAACCTGGTGTACGGTGGTAAGCGCATCGATAAACTGTCGATCTAAGGAGACGCGGACATGTTTCAAATAATGAAAGCGGATAAAGTGATCGACTTTATGCGCTGGTCGAAAGGGGCGTTCCTGTTATCGGCCCTGATGATCGTGGCGGCCATTGGTACCGTGACGACTCAGAAATTGAACTGGGGCCTGGACTTTACCGGCGGTACCCTGATTGAAGTCGGCTTTGAGCAGCCGGCTGATTTGGGGCTGATCCGGGATTCGTTGGAAAATGCCGGCTTTGGTGATGCCATCGTGCAGAACTTCGGCACGGCTCGGGATGTCATGGTACGTCTTCAGCCGCGCGAAGATGCGCAGGGCGAAAAGCTGGGTAACCAGATCATTGATGCGTTGCGCGCTGGAACCGGAATGAACGTCGAAATGCGCCGGATCGAGTTTGTCGGCCCGAATGTGGGTGATGAACTGGCGGAAGCGGGTGGCCTGGCGATCCTGGTCTCGCTGATCTGTATCCTGTTGTACGTTTCGATGCGCTTTGAGTGGCGTCTGGCCGCGGGTGCGGTATTGGCGCTGGCGCACGATGTGATTATCACGATCGGGATTTTCTCGTTCACTCAGATCGAAATCGACCTGACCATTGTCGCGGCGCTGCTGACCGTGGTTGGTTACTCGCTTAACGATACCATCGTGGTGTTCGACCGGATCCGAGAAAACTTCCGCAAAATGCGCAAGGGTGAGTCGGCAGAAGTGATGAACAGCTCGGTGACCCAGACTCTGAGCCGGACCCTGATCACCTCAGCGACAACCTTGTTTGTGGTGATTGCGCTGTTCCTGAAAGGCGGCAGCATGATCCACGGCTTTGCCGCAGCGCTGCTGATTGGTATTACCGTCGGGACTTACTCTTCAATTTATGTGGCTTCGGCACTGGCGCTGAAACTGGGGATCACCCGTGAGCACCTGATGCCACCGCAGGTTGAAAAGGAAGGCGAAGAATTCGACGCCATGCCTTAAACCAAGGGCAACGATACACTGTTCTATGCAATCCGGGCTTGATGCCCGGATTTTTTTATCTGCTTAATCCGATGAATCGGGGTCGCTGGTGTTGTCCGCTCGGGGCGCGCGCGGGGGCGCGGGTTGCAGCGATTCGGCCAGGCTCTTGATGTGGATATCGCGTTGCGGGAACGGAATGGTGATCCCCCGGTTGGTCAGGGTATCGTACAGGGTAAAGAGCAGATCGGAGCGGACCGCAAACATCTGGCGGACGTCGCGAATGTAGCAACGCAGCTCAAACTGCAGGGCACTGTCACCCATCTCCACAAACAAGACGCTGGACTCCGGGTAGGAGAGCACCATCGGATGATCTTCCGCAGCCTGTTGCAAAATGGTTTTAACCAGCTTCAGATCGCTGCCGTAGGCGACGCCGACATTGACAATTAAGCGGCCGTGGAAGCTGCGCAGCGTCATGTTCTTGACCGTTCCGGCAATCAAATCCGAGTTCGGAATCACGACGTCGTGCAGATCGAATGTTTCTATCCGAGTTGAACGGACGGCAATTTTTTTGACGAAGCCTGAGTAGCCCGAGACCTCAATCCAGTCCCCTTCTTTGATGGGCCGCTCAATCAACAAAATGATCCCGGAGACAAAGTTCGACACGATGGTTTGCAGGCCGAAACCGATCCCGACCGACAGCGCCCCGGCCACCACCGCCAGGCTGGCAAGGTTCAGCCCGGCGGCGGAGACGGCAATAATGACCGCCAGCGTAAAACCGACATAGCCGGTGCCGGTGATCAGGGCAGTCCGGGCCCCGGCATCGGTTTTGGTTTTGGGCAGCACGGAATGCCGAAGGATATATTGTAGCCAGCGGGTCAGCAGGATCCCGACGAACAGGACGGTGAGTAAGGTGATCACCACATTGAGTGACAACCGCGCATCCCCGATGGCAATGCCGTCCGAGAGCAGGCGCCAGACTTCAGCGATATCCGTGGTGCGGGCCCCCCAGGTCAGGGCGAGCAGGGGGGTGAGCGCCAGCACGATGATGATCACCAGAAACACCGAGAGCAGCCCCTGTTTGGCTTCTTCCCGGTCGGCAAAAATGTGGGACAGCAGGTTGATCAGGCCATAATAGACCAGGATGGCGAAAGCCAACAGACCCATCGACATGACCATCGGAATAATGGCCTGGCGGGCCAGATTGTCATAGCCGATGGAGACAAAGAGAACACTCAGAATGCTGGAGATTTTCATCAGCAGGATCAAGGGGGTGACGACTCCCTGGCTGGCGGTGCTGGTGGCTTCCCGGTCGGTTTTTTCGGGAGCGGTCTGACTCAGGAGCGTGGCCAGACGCCAGAGCAGCAGGCTGCCGCAGGTGATGGCCAGCAGGGTAAACACAGCAATGGATTCGGTGCTGAACGAATAGTCTTTCTTCAGCGCCCCGACCAGTGAGATCAGGCAAAGAAAGCCCCCGAGCATCAGGCAGGTCCGCTTGGCTTTTCTGGCAATGGTATCCGGCACGGCAATGATCCGCTGAGTCCGGGTGTTCGGGCGAAACAGCAACAGTCCCAGCCAGTCACTAATGACGATATACAGCAGAATGGCCGGTAGAACGGTGTTGAAGGCTTGGATCGACGCCAGTTTGGGGGAGAAGGCCTGAAAACCCGTGATTAAACCGAACGTTCCGAGGGCCGGAAAGATGATTTTCAGGAGGGAGCTGGTCAGACTGAGGAGCAGCGCCTGGATTTTGGACTGGGCCTGTTCGACCATTTTTTCAATTCGCTGATAGACCAGGGGCTGGAGCTTGATCAGAAAGGCTGCCGTGGCCAGGATCAGCATGGAAAACAGCGGCAGGGATGCCAGCCAGGGGCGTCTGGTATCGCGATCCCCGAGAAAGCCCGCAAATTGAGAGGCGACCTGGCGGCTGTAATCGAGGAATTCACGCGCAGCCAGCAACCAGCGGCTAGGCAACAGCGGCGTTGGGCTTTGCGAAATCAGTTGTTTAATGATGCTCTTCCGGAGCAGGGTGTCAATTTCGCCGATCAGCAAGTTGGCCCGCTCATAGGCACCTTCTGCATAATAGATGGGACCATTGGCCACGGCCAGCGCTTGTTCCAGGCTGGCACGGCGGGACGCAATCATTTCCGGCTCACTTCCCCCTTCGGCCGGGGGAGTGCCCAGCGCGGTCAGCTGGGCTTCCAGCGCCCGGACTTCGACATCTTTATAGGTGGCCAGCTTGTAGGCCTGATCCCGCTGCTTGGCCAGCTGACTTCGAACCTTTTCCAGTCGGCCGGTGTCATCGCTTTGCTGGCTGATCAGCTGCTCGGCCTGCTTGGCTGTGTTTTCCCAACTCTGGCGTGGGATGGGCTGCGCCCTTGCGACCTGACAACAGAGGGCAAAAAATAGGATCGAAAGCAGCAGAACACGCGGTGTTGCTGATCGGGGGAAGCCTGAGGGGATCACATGATGGTGCATGGCGGCACTCCAGCGGCTCTCGGGCTGCTTGCGCGGTATTTATTTTCCCGAACTTTGCCCGAACAGAGAGAAAACACATTGTAGAAAGGATATGTCAGGCCTGGCGATGTTGCAGGCGATGTTGAAGGCGATGACTGGGGAAAAAAAGCGCGTAAAAAAACGCCCCGGCTGTGGCCGGGGCGTTTGGTAGATTCAGAGACCTGAAACTTATTTCGTCAGCGCGTCGCTGCCGTGCTCGCGGATTTTCGCCAGCATTGGTTTCACAACGCGGGCATTACCAGCGACGATGTTGCCTGAGGTCAGGTAGTTGGTGTTGCCGGTAAAATCAGTACAGATAGCACCAGCTTCACGCGCAATGAGTTCACCTGCGGCCAGTTCCCAAGGCTTCTGACCCAGCTTGAAGACGCCGTCGACACGACCGGCAGCCAGGTAACACAGATCCAGTGCAGTAGAACCGCTCTGACGCATGTCATCACACTCGAGGAACAGGGCGTTTTGGATCTTCATGAAGCTTTCAGTGTGCTGCTTGGCGGCATACGGCAGGCCGGTTGCCAGAGTGGTGCCGGTCAGATCACGTGGCAGAGAAGCGCGGATACGCTGGCTGTTCAGTTGAGCGCCGGAGCCACGGGTCGCAGTAAAGAGTTCGTTGCGTGAAGGATCGTACACGGCAGCAACTTCAGTACGGCCGCGCATACGCAGCGCAACTGAAATGGCATAGTGCGGGTAACCGCGCACGAAGTTTTTGGTGCCATCCACTGGGTCAATGATCCACTGGCATTCTTTATCTCTGCCTTCCCGAGTCCCGCTTTCTGCACCAATGATGCAGTGATCAGGGTATGACTTCAGGATTGTGTCGATAATGAAAGCTTCAGCTTCTTTATCGATATTGGTAACAATGTCACTGCCCTTGTTCGCGACTTCGATCGACTGAGGTTTTTCTAGAGATTTAATGACATGGTCACCAGCCTTTCGCACGGCGCGAATGGCGATGTTTAGCATCGGATGCATAGGATCTTCCCAACGGATGTTAAAGAACTAAAAAGCGGCGGCGAGTATAGCAGAGCTGGAACAAAAAGGAAGTGCTTATTTTTTGCCCGCTCCGGGGTGGGTGGCTTTCAATTGATATAATGTTTTTGCATGTTTTCTCCATTTTTTGGATGGCTGTGGTAAAATCCGTCCGCTTTAAGAAATAGTGGGTATGTGCGACACCATGTTAGATAAAATCAGTGTTGTTTTAGTCGGGACCTCGCATCCGGGAAATATCGGCTCGGCAGCCCGGGCGATGAAAGTCATGGGATTAACCAACCTGGTCCTGGTGGATCCGGCTTGTGAAATCGACAGTAAGACTTATGCCCTGGCGGCAGGAGCTTCGGATGTGGTCGAGAATGCCCGCATTGTCTCGACACTGGATGAAGCCATCGCCGATTGTGGCCTGGTGGTCGGCTCAAGTGCCCGCTCACGGACTCTCGAATGGCCGCAGTTGGATCCGCGTGAGTGCGGAGTCAGGTCGATTGCCGAAGCCGGCAGCCATCATGTTGCGATTCTGTTTGGTCGCGAACGAACCGGCCTGACCAATGAAGAACTGCAACGCTGCCACTGTCACGTCTATATCCCGGCCAACCCGGAATACAGTTCGTTGAATCTGGCCATGGCGGTCCAAACGGTCTGCTATGAAGTCCGGATGGCTTTTCTGGAGCAGCAAAAGCACGGTCACACCACGGTCGTGGAAGACTATCCGCGAGTCGATGAGCTGGAGATGTTCTACGAGCATCTGGAAAAAGTGACCCGCCAGACCCGGTTTATCAATAAAAACCACCCGGGCATGGTCATGGCCAAGCTGCGCCGCCTGTTTACCCGCGCTCGACCTGAGCAGCAGGAGTTGAATATTCTGCGGGGGATCTTGTCCTCGGTAGAAAAATCGCTCGAGAATCAAGGTAAATAGACATATAAACCATATGGTTAAAAGCTTGACTGAAACGCTCGGGTAAATACTTGACCGTTTTAGTCAGGTATGCGACACTTCACCCATACATAGAAAGTGGGTAGCGGTGTGTTATGAGATTGACATCAAAAGGAAGATATGCGGTAACGGCCATGCTGGACGTTGCCCTGCATTCTCAAGATGGCCCGGTTCCTCTGGCTGATATTTCAGAGCGTCAGGGAATTTCGCTGTCTTATCTGGAACAGCTTTTTTCTCGCCTGCGCAAAGCTGGCCTGGTGGCCAGTGTTCGTGGTCCCGGTGGCGGTTACCGCCTGGGCGAAGACGCCAATGACATCGCCGTCGGCATGGTCATTGCGGCTGTTGATGAATCGGTCGATGCCACGAAGTGTCAGGGGAAAGGGGACTGTCAAGGCGGTGTTCGCTGCCTGACCCATACGCTGTGGCATGATCTGAGCGCCCGTATCAGCGGCTTTTTAAATAACATCACGCTTGGTGAGCTGATGAAAGACAATGATGTTCAGGAAATCTCTGATCGTCAGGATCAAATCCTGCATAAAACATCATTTGCTAAGAACAATACACACGACAGCGTCACAATCGGTGTCGATGTCCGCTCCTAGAGACTAGACGTCCGTATTTTCGGAGATGAAGATGAAACTGCCAATATATTTTGATTATTCCGCTACTTGCCCAGTCGACACCCGTGTTGCCGAGAAGATGATGCAATGCCTGACAATGGACGGTAACTTCGGTAACCCGGCTTCTCGTTCTCACCGCTTCGGCTGGCAGGCAGAGGAAGCAGTTGATACGGCACGTGAGCAAGTGGCTGACCTGCTGAATGCAGATCCGCGTGAGATCGTATTCACTTCAGGGGCGACTGAGTCGGACAACCTGGCGATCAAAGGTGCTGCGCATTTCTACGGTAAGCAAGGCAAGCACGTTATCACCTGTAAAACAGAACACAAGGCAGTTTTGGATCCATGCCGTCAGCTGGAGCGTGAAGGCTACGAAGTGACGTACCTGGAGCCAGAATCCAACGGTTTGATCGACCTGGCCAAACTGCGTGATGCGATGCGTGAAGATACCGTGCTGGTTTCAATCATGCACGTAAACAACGAAATCGGTGTGATTCAGGACATTGCTGCCATTGGTGAGCTGTGCCGCGAGAAGAAAATCATTTTCCACGTTGATGCTGCCCAATCTGCCGGCAAGCTGCCAATCGACGTGCAAGCAATGAAAGTCGATCTGATTTCCCTGTCTGGTCATAAGATGTACGGGCCGAAAGGTATCGGTGCCCTGTATGTCCGCCGTAAACCGCGTATCCGTCTGGAAGCGCAGATGCACGGTGGTGGTCACGAGCGTGGTTTCCGCTCGGGCACGCTGGCGACGCACCAGATCGTTGGTATGGGCGAAGCATGCCGCATTGCCAAAGAAGAGATGGATAAAGACTACCAGCACGCGCTGGCACTGCGTAACCGACTGCTGGAAGGCGTGAAAGACATTGAAGCGATGACCGTGAATGGTGATCTGGAGCAACGTCTGCCAAACAACCTGAATATTAGCTTTGCCTTCGTTGAAGGTGAGTCATTGTTGATGGCCCTGAAAGATCTGGCGGTCTCTTCCGGTTCTGCCTGTACGTCTGCAAGCCTGGAGCCATCGTACGTTCTGCGTGCCCTGGGTCTGGATGACGAACTGGCGCACAGCTCGATTCGTTTCTCTTTCGGTCGTTTCACGACGGAAGAAGAAGTTGATTACGCCGTCTCGCAAATCCGCGGGGCAGTAGAGAAACTGCGTGAAATGTCTCCACTGTGGGATATGTATAAAGAAGGCATTGACCTGAACACGGTTGAGTGGGCGCACCACTAAGTCTCGCGGTCATCACATATTTGAGGAAATCATCATGGCATATAGTGAAAAGGTCATTGATCATTATGAGAATCCGCGTAACGTGGGCTCATTTGACAAAAACGACAAGAACGTCGGTAGCGGTATGGTCGGCGCACCAGCCTGTGGCGACGTGATGAAGCTGCAGATCAAAGTATCTGACGAAGGCATCATCGAAGATGCGAAGTTCAAAACCTACGGTTGTGGTTCTGCTATCGCATCCAGCTCTCTGATCACCGAGTGGGTGAAAGGCAAGAGCCTGGACGAAGCTGCAGCAATCAAAAACTCTGCGATTGCTGAAGAGCTGGAACTGCCTCCTGTGAAGGTTCACTGCTCGATTCTGGCAGAAGATGCGATCAAAGCTGCCGTGAACGATTATAAGAAGAAACACGAACAAAACTAATTTCGAGGTTGCTGTATGGCCATTACGATCACTGAAGCGGCGGCAAGTCGCGTAGCTACTTTCCTGGAAAACCGAGGTAAAGGCATCGGCCTGCGCTTGGGTGTGCGGACTTCAGGCTGCTCGGGAATGGCTTATGTCCTTGAATTCGTTGATGAACTGAACGAAGAAGATCAGGTGTTTGAACAAAGCGGCGTCAAAATCATCATTGACCCGAAGAGCCTGGTTTACCTCGACGGCACCGAGCTGGATTTCGCCAAAGAAGGGCTGAATGAAGGCTTTAAATTTAACAACCCGAACGTTTCGAGCGAATGTGGTTGCGGTGAGAGCTTCAACGTCTAATCGCTGTTTCAATTGAGCCTGGCAACTGCCGATACGCGTGGTTGTCAGGTTCGGTCTTTATAGATAACTGACGCGATATGAATCATTTCGAATTATTTGGGCTACCTTTCCAATTTCAGTTGGACGGTAGCCTTCTTTCAACTCGGTTCCGGGAACTGCAACGTCGTTTCCATCCTGACAATTTTGCGACGGCCTCTGAGCGAGATCGCCTGATGGCGGTTCAGAAAGCGGCGCAGATCAACGATGCCTTCCAAACGCTGAAAACACCGACGACACGTGCCGAATACATGTTGTCCGAGCGTGGGGTTGATATTCGCGGTGAGCAGCAAACCTTGCAGGATCCGGTGTTCTTGATGCAGCAGATGGAGCTGCGTGAAGCCCTGGAAGAGATCCCTGACGCTGCTGAGCCGCAAAGCGCGCTGGCTGACTTTGAACAGCAGGCGACCGGGCTATACCGAGCCCAACTGGCGGAACTTGAGCAGCTACTGAATGATGAACAATGGGAGCCGGCTGCGGATGCCGTGCGTAAGCTGAAGTTTATTGATAAGCTGCGCCACGAAGTCGAGCTGCTTGAAGACAGCTTGTTTGACTGAATCCCGCTCCCA
Organism: Photobacterium sp. MCCC 1A19761; assembly: GCF_037389125.1. Classification (NCBI taxonomy): domain Bacteria; kingdom Pseudomonadati; phylum Pseudomonadota; class Gammaproteobacteria; order Vibrionales; family Vibrionaceae; genus Photobacterium; species Photobacterium sp. MCCC 1A19761. The sequence goes on along the minus strand of NZ_JAZGTF010000008.1, from coordinate 915 downwards.
GCACCAATTTCACAGGAACGATAATGGCACTGTTACAGATTGCTGAACCAGGTCAAAGTGCAGCGCCGCACCAGCACAAGCTGGCGGTCGGCATCGATCTGGGGACTACAAACTCCCTCGTGGCTGCAGTACGCAGCGGCGTGGCGGAAACGCTGAACGACGAACACGGTGAGTCCATTTTGCCGTCAGTGGTTCACTACGGCGAAGCGGCGCTTCGGGTTGGGCAACCTGCCCGGAAGCTGGCCCAACAGGATCCGGAAAACACCATTTACTCGGTGAAGCGCATGATGGGACGCTCGCTGGCGGATATCCAGCAGCGTTATCCGCAGTTGCCGTACCAATTCGAAGCGACCGACAACGGTCTGCCGCAACTGGTGACCCGTCAGGGGCTGGTGAATCCGGTGCAAGTGTCTGCTGAAATCCTGAAATCACTGAGCGAGCGTGCCAAGGAAACCTTGGGTGGCGATCTGGAAGGGGTGGTGATCACCGTTCCGGCATACTTTGACGACGCCCAGCGCGCCGGAACCAAAGATGCGGCCAAGCTAGCGAACCTGAATGTCCTGCGACTGCTCAATGAGCCGACGGCTGCGGCGATTGCCTATGGTCTGGACTCGGGCCAGGAAGGGGTGATTGCTGTCTATGATCTGGGTGGCGGAACCTTCGATATCTCGATCCTGCGCCTGTCCAAAGGGGTGTTTGAAGTGCTGGCGACCGGCGGCGATTCCGCTCTTGGCGGGGACGACTTCGACCATTTGCTGGCAGACTGGATTGCCGAGCAGGCAGGTTGGTCCGGCAAACTGTCGGCGCAGGACTCCCGCGCGCTGCACAATGTTGCGACCGAAGCCAAAATTGCCCTGACCGATAGCGATACCACGACGCTGGATGTGCTGGGCTGGCAAGGGGAGCTTACCCGCG
>NZ_JAZGTF010000007.1:0-195403 GCF_037389125.1 Photobacterium sp. MCCC 1A19761 | reverse complement strand
ATGTTGCGACCGAAGCCAAAATTGCCCTGACCGATAGCGATACCACGACGCTGGATGTGCTGGGCTGGCAAGGGGAGCTTACCCGCGCGCAGTTCAATGACCTTATCCAGCCACTGGTGAAGAAGACGCTGATGGCCTGTCGCCGGGCGATTAAAGATGCCGATGTCGCGCTGGATGAAGTGATCGAAACCGTGATGGTGGGCGGTTCGACCCGCGTGCCGCTGGTCCGTGAGCTGGTCGGCAACTATTTCGGCAAGACCCCGTTAACATCGATCGACCCGGACAAAGTGGTCGCGATCGGGGCGGCAATCCAGGCGGATATCCTGGCCGGTAACAAGCCGGATACCGAGATGCTGCTGCTGGATGTGATCCCGCTGTCCCTGGGGATTGAAACCATGGGTGGCATGGTGGAGAAAATCATTCCGCGTAATACCACGATTCCGGTGGCCCGCGCGCAGGAGTTCACCACCTTCAAAGATGGTCAGACCGCGATGTCGGTCCACGTGGTGCAAGGCGAGCGGGAAATGGTGGATGACTGTCGTTCGCTGGCGCGCTTTACCCTGCGCGGTATCCCGGCAATGGCGGCTGGCGCGGCGCATATCCGCGTGACCTACCAGGTCGATGCCGACGGTTTGTTGTCCGTCACGGCGATGGAAAAGAGCAGCGAAGTTCAGCAATCGATTCAGGTGAAACCGTCTTACGGCTTGACCGATGATGAAATCACCACCATGATCCGCGATTCCATGACCCACGCGCAGGAAGACAAAGACGCGCGTGCGCTCGCTGAGCAGCGGGTTGAAGCGGATCGGGTGCTGGAAGGGTTAATTTCTGCCCTGGCCGCAGATGGCGATACATTGCTCTCGAAGGAAGAACGTGACGCGCTGGAAGTGGTCATGATGGAATTGGTTCAGTTGCGTCAGGGCGATAATCCGCGCGCGATTGAAGAAGGTATAAAGAAAACAGATAAGGCAAGCCAGGAATTTGCGTCCCGCCGAATGGATCAGTCTATTCGTCAGGCCCTGGCAGGCCATTCGATTGATGAGGTTTAGGCATGCCTAAAATTGTTGTATTACCCCACGAAGAACTTTGCCCGGAAGGTGCCGTACTGGAAGCCAAGACCGGTGAAACTGTCCTGGACGTCGCGCTGAAAAACGGCATTGGCATTGAGCATGCGTGTGAAAAGTCATGCGCTTGCACCACATGTCATGTGATCATCCGTGAAGGTTTTGATTCGCTGGAAGAAAGTGACGAGCTGGAAGACGATATGCTGGACAAAGCCTGGGGACTGGAGCCTGAATCACGTTTGGGCTGTCAGGCGAAAGTTGCCGATGAAGATTTGGTGGTGGAGATCCCGCGTTACACCATCAACCTGGCATCTGAAAACCACTAAAGCGTCTCTGATTGTCTGTCTGCCCTGCTCGGGGCAGACAGGCGAGCTACAATAGAAGAACGGCGACCACAAACAGGTATCAGCATGGGACTGAAATGGAGTGATTCACGTGCGCTGGCCATCGAGCTGGCCGAGCAGTATCCGGACATCGATCCCCGAACCCTTCGCTTTACCGATCTGCGGGATTGGATCCTCGCCCTCGAGCATTTCGATGACGACCCGCACCACTGCGGCGAGCGGGTGCTGGAAGCCGTGCAGCAATGCTGGATTGAAGAGGCGGACTAATCGCGTCGTCTCGCTTCGATCTTGCCCCTTCTTTTACCCATCCAGTCCCAACAGTGCCTGACAATACGATCTTGCTCTTAGTCCTGATGTAAACAGCTTGTTTCTTTGGTGATACCTAGGCAGAGTACCAATCATTCTGATTTTTTGGTTTTTTTTGAAATGATTAACCAAGTTCCAGGCAAACTTCGCAGAACATCGCATTTTGAAGTTGTTTGGACAAAAGAGGCAGATCGATTGGTCTGCTTTGTTGTGATTGGGCTCGCCATTCCCTTGTAATACCTGACAACGCCCCCATAATCTCAGCTATATACGGTAACAGTGATGTCATCGTTTTGTTACTGCGTCTGCTTGGCGCGGGTGAAGTCAGCGTATCTGCTGGTGCGTCCGACAATAGGGTTTTGCCACACCGCAATGGACGGGTGGTGAAACACAGAACTCAAGGAGTAATTCATGTCTGCCAATATGTTTGTTTTTCTTTCCCGGGAAGCTGCCGATGAGAAGTGGGGCAACAATGCCCTGCTGACGTTTAACACCGAAGGCGCGGTCGTGCACCTGAACGGAAACCAACCGCTGATCGCTATCCAACGCGCCGGCCGCAAGCTGGACGGCCAGGGGATTAAGCAGGTGACATTGGCAGGTGAAGGCTGGGATTTGGAAGCGATTTGGGCATTCATCCAGGGTCATCGCAATGCCAAGCCAGGCAACGAAGTGAGCTGGAGCGGATTGAGCGAAGCCGATGAAGCAGAGCTGCAAGCGCGTCTGACCGCAACCGAGTGGGTCCGTGAGATTATCAACCAGCCGGCTGAAATTGTCCGTCCGTCACAACTGGCCGCTCGTGCCGGTGAATTCATCAAATCGCTGGCACCGGACCATGTCACGTACAAAATTATCAAAGGCAATGATTTGCTTGATGAAGGCTGGAATGGCACCCATACGGTCGGCCGCGGCTCTGCGTGTTCGCCGGCGATGCTTCGCCTGGACTATAACCCGACCGGTGATGCTAACGCACCGGTCCACACGTGCCTGGTCGGCAAAGGGATCACCTTTGACTCGGGCGGTTACAGCATGAAGCCGTCGGCCGGGATGTCGGCGATGAAAGCGGACATGGGCGGCTCGGCACTGGCGACCGGCGGTCTGGCGCTGGCGATTGCCCGCGGGACCAACAAGCGCATCAAGCTGATCCTGTGCTGTGCGGAAAACATGGTTTCGGGCAACGCGTTCAAACTGGGCGATATCATCACCTATAAAAACGGGACGACGGTTGAAATTCTGAACACCGACGCCGAAGGACGCCTGGTGCTGGCGGACGGCCTGATCTACGCCAGCGCGCAGAAACCGAAGCTGATCATTGACTGCGCCACTCTGACCGGGGCGGCGAAAAATGCCCTGGGCAACGATTATCATGCGCTGCTGAGCTTTGATCAGGCGCTGTCGCAAAAAGCCCTGAAGGCTGCGGCGGCTGAAAATGAAGGCCTGTGGCCGCTGCCACTGGCAGAAAACCACCGCGAGATGATGCCATCCAGCTTTGCCGATCTGTCGAATGTCTCCATGGGTGATTTCATGCCGGGAGCCAGCACCGCCGCTGCTTTCTTGTCGTACTTTGTCGACAATTACCAGCAGGGCTGGATGCACATTGATGCCAGCGGCACCTACCGCAAGAGCGGCAATGACATGTGGGGCACCGGAGCGACCGGGATGGGCGTACGGACCCTGGCGAATATCATCTGCCAGTAAGCGTCGAATCGACATGGAATCAATCGCAGGGCACCGTCTGCAGGTGGTGCCCTGCATCGAAACAAACAAGGGTAACCAATGTTAACAGTGCAACTTTCGGCAGAGCCGAGCAATGGCGTATGGGGCAGCAATGCGCTGATTTCTTATCAGGGCGAGAGCGCGACCATTCATTTCAGCGGTGATTTCCCGCTGCGACGGATCCAGCAGGCAGCGCGTCAGCTACAGGCTCAGGGCGTGACCCAGGCGAGCCTGGAAGGCGAGGGATGGAGCTATGAGCGTCAGTGGAGCTTTTACTGTGGTTTTGCCGCCACTTCAGTGCCGGTCGCACTGAAGTGGGCGTCTATCGACGAAGATGAACTGGAGTTGCTCAATGCCCGTCGCCGCAGCAACGACTGGGTCCGTCAAGTGGTGAATGCCACGCCGGAAGAGATGTATCCGGAAAAACTGGCTGCAGAAGCGATTGAATATCTGTCTTCGATTGCCGGTGACAAGGTCAGCCACGAGCTGCTGATCGGTGAGCAATTGCTGGCGCACGGTTGGATCGGGACCCACAGCGTGGGCCGTGCCAGTAGCCGTCCGCCGGTGATGCTGACCCTGGACTACAACCCGACCGGCAATGCTGATGCCCCGGTCGCAGCTTGTCTGGTCGGTAAGGGGATCACGTTTGACTCGGGCGGTTACAGCCTCAAATCAAGTGAAGGCATGGTGTCCATGAAGTGTGACATGGGCGGTGCGGCAACGGTCACGGCGGCGTTGGGCTATGCGATTGAGCAAGGTTTGCGTCAACGTGTGAAGTTGATCTTGTGTTGTGCAGAAAACATGGTGGCCGGTAACGCTTACAAGCTGGGAGATGTGTTAACGTACAAGAACGGGTTGACCGTCGAAGTCGTCAATACGGATGCGGAAGGACGCCTGGTGCTGGCGGACGGCTTGATTGCGGCCAGTGAAACCCAAGCGCCATTGATCATCGATGCAGCGACCCTAACCGGGGCAGCCATGATGGCCGTCGGCACGGACTATAATGCGCTGTTCTCGATGGATCGTGAGCTGCTGTACAAGGCGCAGCAGTTGTCTGAGCTGGTCAATGAGCCGGCCTGGCCGCTGCCGCTGGAGAAATGGCATCAGGGTAACTGCCCGTCACACTATGCGGATACGGCGAACAGCCGGGCGCAAAAAGGCGGCGGCATGGGTGGCGCGTCGAACGCAGCCGCATTCCTGTCCCGTTTTGTCGATACAGAGCAAAGCCGCTGGATCCACTTCGACCTGGCTTCTTGTTTCCGGGATGCACCGGACAGCCGCTGGGCGGCCGGGGCAACGGGTCTGGGTATTGCAAACATTGCGGCAATGCTGTTGTAATGGGGAAAGCAGGCCATGAGCGCCTGCTGACTCACCTGACAGTGATGAACTGATTCAAAGGAACAACAATAATGACAACTGAAAGAACACTCTCGATTATTAAGCCTGACGCTGTACAACGTGATTTGATTGGTGCGATTTACCAGCGCATTGAAACGGCTGGTCTGAAGATTGTGGCAGCGAAAATGCTGCATCTGGATGCGGCCAAAGCCCAGGGATTTTATGCCGAGCATGAAGGCAAGCCATTTTACGACGGACTGGTTGAGTTCATGACCTCCGGGCCGGTGATGGTACAGGTCCTGGAAGGGGAGAATGCGATTGCCCGTTACCGTGAGCTGATGGGTAAAACTAACCCGGAAGAAGCCGCGTGCGGGACCATCCGTGCCGATTATGCCGAGAGCATGCGTTTCAACTCCGTTCATGGTTCTGACAGCCCGACGTCAGCGGCACGCGAAATTGCGTATTTCTTTGCCGATGATGAAATTTGCCCGCGCGGCTAAGCGTGTGGTTAAATTTTAGTCGCAACAAGTGATTAACGGGAAGCCTTGGCTTCCCGTTTTATTTTCCTGTCGAAAACAGCTGCTTCACTACAATATCCTTAGGGTTAACAAGTGGAAACCGGGATGCAAAGGCTGTACAATTTCGCGCCTTGAATCGTCCTGTTCCATGCAACCCCCCTACACTTGGTTGCCAAGGCGCATCAACAGTCATTTTTTTTGTGAGGCAACAACCGATGACAACAGTCAAAACTAATCTGCTGGATTTCGATCGCAAGGGTTTGCGTCAGTATTTCGCCGACGAGTTGGGCGAGAAAGCATTCCGTGCTGATCAGGTAATGAAGTGGATTTATCATTTCGGTTGTGATGATTTCGATCAGATGACCAACATCAACAAGAAGCTGCGCGAGAAACTCAAGCGGGTGGCCGAAATTCGTGCGCCGTATGTGTCGGAAGCGCAGCACTCACAAGATGGCACGATCAAGTGGGCGATGCGTGTCGGTGATCAGGATGTTGAAACCGTGTATATCCCGGAAGATGATCGCGCCACCCTGTGTATCTCTTCCCAGGTCGGTTGTGCCCTGGACTGTAAATTCTGTTCAACGGCTCAGCAGGGCTTTAACCGTAACCTACGGGTGTCGGAAATCATCGGCCAGGTATGGCGTGCCGCCAAAGAAATTGGGGTTGAGAAAGAAACCGGTCGCCGTCCGATCACCAACGTGGTGATGATGGGCATGGGTGAGCCGCTGCTGAATATGAAAAACCTGATCCCGGCGCTGGAACTGATGCTTGACGATCTGGGCTTTGGCCTGTCGAAGCGTCGCGTGACCGTCTCGACCTCCGGGGTCGTTTCCGGCCTGGATCAGATGACCGGCAAAATTGACGTGGCGCTGGCGATTTCTCTGCACGCACCGACGGACGAACTTCGCTCTGAAATCATGCCGATCAATGATCGCTGGAATATTGATGATTTCCTGGCATCGGTGCGCCGTTACATCGCTTCTTCTAATGCCAACCGCGGCCGGGTGACGGTAGAGTATATCCTGCTGGATCATGTCAACGACGACATGGAACACGCCCGTCAGCTGGCGCACACACTGCGTGATACACCAGCCAAGATTAACCTGATCCCGTTCAACCCGTATCCGGGTTCGCCGTATAAAAAGCCGAGTAACTCCCGGATTGACCGCTTCATGAAAACTCTGATGGAGTACGACTTCACCGTAACCGTGCGCAAGACCCGCGGCGATGATATTGATGCGGCGTGCGGACAATTAGTGGGAGATGTGATTGATCGCACGAAACGAACGCTGGCCAAACAGGCAAAAGGTGAACAAATCCCTGTAAAAGCAGTCTAATAGCCGGGTGCTTCGCAGGTAGGGCTCCGGTGGTTTGTACCGGACCGTGAAGCGCGTGGATATCAGATGGGGATGTTATGGTACGATGGATTGTGTACCCGTTATTGTGCGGTGTGCTGGCTGGCTGTGTCACGATTGATGAAACAGGAAGCCTGCAACGTGTTGATAACATTGAAGCTTCTGAGGCCAGGGTCACCCTTGGCCTGAATTATTTAAAAGCTGGGCAATGGCAGCGTGCCCGTGATAATCTTGAAAAAGCCCTCGACTTTGCCCCGAACTATGATCGGGCTTTGGGCGCTATGGCCTATTATTATCAGCAGGTTGATGAGCCGGAGGCCGCAGAGGCGATGTATCGTCGGGCATTACGTCAGTCGCCGAAAAACGGTGACATGCAGAATAATTATGGTGTGTTTTTGTGCAGCCAGCAGCGTTATGATGAGGCGATTGCGGCATTTGAAAAAGCGCTGAAACAACCCGATTATCATCAGACTTCGGCCAGTTACGAAAATGCCGCGTTTTGCAGCCTGAAAAACGGCGCCGGACAACAAGCCAGAGATTACTTTTTGAAAGCTCTGGCATACGATCCACATCGTCCGAAGTCTATCTTGCAGCTGGCACGGCTGGAGATGGATGCGCAGAATGTGAAAGAAGCGCGTGCCAGACTGTTAAAGTTTAATCAGCGATACGGTTACCAGGCAGACAGCTTGTGGCTGCTGTACCAGCTTGAACTTCAAGCGGGACGCCCGGACACGGCGGCGCAGTATGTTGAACTGCTTGGGCAGAAGTATCCAAACTCACAGCAATATCAAAAATATCTAGCCAATGAATACTGAACAGAACGAAGAGATCTCAACAGAGGAAGTCATTCGCCCGGGGGATATGCTACGTCAGGCGCGTGAGCAGCTTGGTTATTCACAGAAGGATATTGCCAGCCGGTTGAGGCTGCGCCTCTCGGTGATCAATGACATTGAAGACAATAAGTTTGAACAATCGCAACTGGCCACGTTTACACGTGGCTATGTGCGTTCTTATGCCAAGTTTGTTGGCCTGGATGAGCGAGAGGTCTTAGCTCGTCTGGATCAGGAAGGGCATGCTCAGCCCGAAAACCATGAAATGCAGAGTTTTTCCCGCCGGACGAAGCGGGAGGCTCATGATAACCGGATTATGCGCCTGACCTGGGTCCTGGCCATCGTGATTATCGGCTTGACGGGGGTTTGGTGGTGGCAGAGCCTGCAAATGGAGCCGGATGCTCTGGAATATGCCGAGCAGCAAACTCAGCCGCTGGATGAGAGCCTGGCCGGTGCCAATGGCGAGAGCAGTCTCGATGCTGAAATGGCCGGGATCGACTATGAAGAGCCGGTGTTGACGGAAACGGGAAGCGCCTCGGATCTGATGGCTTCTGAAGCCGTCACTCAGGTTGAAGAGCCGGTGCCGGTCACCAGTTTTGACGAACCATCGATGCCGGTGGTGACAGAAGGTGAAGCTGGGGAGCTGGCTGATGCTCAGGCGGCATCCACCGCGCAGGAAGCCGAGCCGGCTCGGGTGATTGATGCGATGTCGGCCGATCTGCAACTGACCTTCAGTGGTGACTGCTGGATCGACATCCGGGATGCCAATGGCAAGCGACTGGAAAGCGGGATTAAAAAATCCGGCGATGTGCTGAGTTTAGAAGGCGCAGAACCCTATAAGCTGGTGCTAGGTGCGCCAAGTGTTGTTAAAATTAGCTATAAAGGTGAGCCGGTTGATCTGAGTCAGTACCCGGCCGGAAAAGTCGCGCGATTCAAGCTGCCGCAGTAAACAGAGTGAATGTAATGCATAACGAGTCTCCAATTAAACGTCGCCAGTCTACCCGGATCTATGTCGGGAATGTTCCGATTGGCGATGGTGCCCCTATTGCTGTTCAGTCGATGACCAATACGCGTACAACGGATGTCGACGCGACGGTTGCGCAGATCAAAGCGCTGGAAACGGTGGGGGCTGATATTGTTCGTGTCTCCGTCCCGACCATGGACGCGGCTGAAGCGTTCAAGCTGATCAAGCAACAGGTCAATGTTCCGCTGGTGGCGGATATTCATTTTGACTACCGGATTGCGCTGAAAGTGGCGGAATACGGCGTCGATTGCCTGCGGATCAACCCGGGCAACATCGGCCGTGAAGACCGGATCCGTGCCGTGGTTGACTGCGCGCGTGACAACAACATCCCAATCCGTATCGGGGTGAACGGCGGCTCGCTGGAAAAAGATCTCCAGCAGAAATACGGAGAGCCGACGCCGGATGCGCTGGTTGAATCGGCGCTACGCCATGTCGAAATTTTGGATCGCCTCAACTTTGACCAGTTCAAAGTGAGTGTGAAAGCGTCGGATGTGTTCCTGGCGGTAGAATCCTACCGCAAACTGGCGCAGCAGATTAAGCAACCGCTGCACCTCGGGATCACCGAGGCCGGCGGTGCCCGCGCCGGTGCGGTGAAATCTGCAGTCGGTCTTGGCATGCTGCTGGCGGAAGGCATTGGGGACACTTTGCGTGTTTCTCTGGCCGCTGATCCGGTCGAAGAGATCAAAGTCGGGTTTGATATTCTCAAATCGTTGCGCATTCGCTCGCGCGGGATCAACTTCATTGCCTGTCCGACCTGCTCCCGCCAGGAGTTTGATGTGATCGGGACGGTCAACGAGCTGGAGCAACGCCTGGAAGATATCACGGTTCCGATGGACGTGTCGGTGATCGGTTGTGTGGTCAACGGTCCGGGTGAAGCGGAGGTGTCGCACATGGGCATCGCTGGCGGTAACCGCAAGAGTGCCTTCTATGAAGACGGCGTTCGTCAGAAAGAGCGGTTCGACAACGATAACGTGATTGACCAGCTCGAAACAAAAATCCGTGCCAAGGCTGCGATGCTCGATCTGAACAATCGCATCCAGATTACGGAAAAATAGAGAAATACCCGAAATCACACCCTGAAACCGGGGTGTGGTTTCTTATTTCCGCAAGAACCTATATATTCAACTCCATTCCCCATCGATTAACGAGAATCAACGTGGCGAAACAAATTCAAGCTATTCGAGGCATGAACGACTGCCTCCCATCGCAATCTCCGCTTTGGCAAAAAGTGGAAACTACCATTAAACAAGTTGTGAGCGCATACGGCTACAGCGAAGTCCGGATGCCGATCGTTGAGTCGACCCATTTGTTTAGTCGGGCCATCGGTGAAGTGACGGATGTAGTTGAAAAGGAAATGTACACCTTTGACGACCGCAATGGTGACAGCCTGACCCTGCGTCCGGAAGGTACAGCCGGCTGTGTTCGTTCAGGGATCCAGAACGGCCTGCTGTATAACCAGGAGCAGCGTCTGTGGTATACCGGCCCGATGTTCCGCCATGAGCGTCCGCAGAAAGGCCGCTACCGCCAGTTCCACCAGTTTGGGGTGGAAGTGTTCGGCCTGAATGGCCCGGATGTCGATGCGGAACTGATCATGATGACGGCACGCATGTGGCGTGAGCTGGGGATCGACAAGCACGTTCGCCTGGAGCTGAACTCGATTGGTTCACTGGAAGCCCGTGCGAACTACCGTCAGGCCCTGGTGACTTTCCTTGAGCAATATGTCGAAGTGCTGGATGACGACTGTAAACGTCGCATGCACACCAACCCGCTGCGCGTGCTGGATACCAAGAACATGGCGATCCAGGAAATTCTGCGCGATGCACCGAAGCTGTCTGATTACCTGGACGAAGAATCTAAGCAACATTTTGCCGGATTGTGTGAACTATTAGACGCTGCGGGTATCGAATACCAGGTAAATGAACGTCTTGTGCGTGGTTTGGATTATTATAACCGCACCGTATTTGAGTGGATCACCGAGAGCCTGGGCTCCCAGGGCACGGTTTGTGGTGGTGGCCGCTACGATGGCCTGGTGGAGCAACTGGGCGGTAAAGCGAGCCCGGCCGTCGGGTTTGCCATGGGCCTGGAGCGTCTGGTGCTGATGATGGAAACCCTGGAGCTGACCGATGTGCGCCGTCCGGTGGACGTGTACATGGTCACCGCTGGCGAAGGTACTATGATGGCCGGCATGAAACTGGCTGAGAAGCTGCGTGAACTGGTTCCGGGCCTGCGTGTGATGACACACTTTGGCGGCGGGAACTTCAAGAAGCAGTTCAAGCGTGCGGACAATGTTGGCGCGGCGGTGGCGCTGGTGCTGGGCGAGAATGAAATTGCCGATCACAGCGTGGTGGTGAAAGATCTGCGGGGTGGCGAGCAAATCACCATGTCACAGGACGAAGTGGCAGCGAAGCTGGCAGAATTGATTTAAGAGAGGACAGGAAGTGGACGTCAACATCACAGAAGAACAGCAGGTCGAACAGATCAAAGCATGGTGGAAAGAAAACGGTAAAGCCGTGATTCTCGGTGCCGTTATTGGTCTGGGTGGCCTGTGGGGCTGGCGCTACTATCAAGGTGAAATCCAGGCCGCGAAAGAGCAGGCTTCGGAAGCCTACACACAGGCAATCACCAGCCTGGAAAGCAACCCTGAAACCAGCGTTGCACTGGTTCAGGCGTTTATCACTGAACATGAAAGCAGCCAATATTCCGTGCTGGCGGCCCTTCAGCTGGCCAAATCTCTGGTTGACCAAGAGAAACTGGATGCTGCGGCCGAACAACTGAGCTGGGTGATTACCCATACTCAGGATGAAGCCATTCTGCCGATTGCCCAGACGCGTCTGGCCCGCGTGCATGCCCAGATGGGACAACATGATGCGGCGCTGGCTGAGCTGGATAAAGTGACGGCGCAAGGCTGGCTGGCGAAAGTGGCTGAACTGCGTGGCGATATCTTGCTGGAGAAAGGGGATACCACCGCTGCCCGCGAAGCTTACGTTCAGTCGCAGCAGTTGGGTGCATCACCGGCACTGCAGATCAAACTTGACGATCTGGCACAGTAAAGGTTGAGACGTATGCAGAAGGTATGGAAGCAAGCCGTCTCAGTTGCCCTGGCGACCGCATTATTGGCTGGTTGTGCCGGTGAGGAAGATACCATCCAGATGGCCCCGTTGCCGAAGGTTGAGAGTGCTTTCACACCGCAGTCACTCTGGTCACAGTCTGTCGGAGAAGGGGTGGGACACTACTTCTCCGTCCTGAAACCTGCCGTGGGTTACGGCAAGGTGTTCGCAGCGGACCGGGACGGCGTAGTGAAGGCGCTGGACCCGGCAGACGGCAGTGTGCTCTGGGAGCAGGATCTGGAAGCAGATGTGACAGCCAAACTGGCTGGCGGGATTTCCCTTTCCTACGGCAAGCTGTTTATCGGCTCTGAAAACGGGGAAGTCATTGCCCTGGATGAAGAGACGGGCGAGATCGCCTGGCGCACACCGGTTGAAGGTGAAGTGCTGGCGAAACCTTTGGTCGATGAAGGGCTGGTGGTTGTCAACACCGGTCGCGGCGTGCTGCAGGCCCTGGATGCGGATACCGGTAAACCGGCCTGGCAACTGAGTAGTGAAGTCCCGAATTTGACCCTGCGCGGTGACAGCGCCCCGGTATCGATTTCCGGTGGAATTTTCTGGGGGCAGGCCAATGGCCGTCTGGCTGGTGCGCTGATGAATACCGGTCAGATGCTGTGGCAACAGCCGATTGGCTCACCGAAAGGCGGGACCGAGATTGATCGCCTGGTGGATGTTGATGCTGCGCCGGTGATTGCCGGTGATCGTCTGTACGCCGTGGGATATAATGGCAACCTGGTGTCGATTGAATTGCGAACCGGGCAGGCCGCCTGGAAACGCAGCTATTCTTCGGCCAAAGATTTTGTGATTGACGGCAGCCAGTTGTATCTGGTGACCGAGCAGGATCATGTGGTGGCAGTCGATATCCGCAGTGGTACGGAACTGTGGCAGAATCCGGATCTGGAATACCGGCTGCTCAGTGCCCCGGCGTTGATCAACGGTTATGTGGTGTTGGGCGACAGTGAAGGCTATCTGCACTGGCTGGATCCGATGAGCGGTGAGTTTGTTGCCCAGCAGCAGACCGATGGCAGCGGTATTGCTGTGCCGCCGGTTGCTCTGGAAGATGGCTATCTGGTGATCACCCGTGACGGCCGAATGAACAAAATGCAAATGCCTTAAATTGCCGCTATAATACGCGCCAGAATAAATGCCGGCTCCTGCTGTGGTCTACAGTCAGGAGCCGTTATCGTTATATCCATTCGCTATATTATTGTCGGATGAAGGGGGCCAAAGGGCCGCTGGAGGCAAGAATGAATGGAAAAATATGTCAGTAAGACTATGAAAAGTAAGAGGTAGTTATGATTCCTGTTGTTGCCCTTGTCGGGCGCCCGAATGTGGGTAAATCGACGCTATTTAACCGTCTTACCCGGACTAGGGATGCGCTGGTTGCAGATTTTCCTGGCCTAACAAGGGATCGTAAGTACGGTAAAGCTGAGCTCGAAGAGCACGAATTTATTGTGATCGATACCGGCGGTATCGACGGCACCGAAGATGGTGTGGAAACTAAAATGGCAGAGCAGTCGCTGGCCGCGATTGAAGAAGCAGACGTGGTGCTGTTTCTGGTCGATGGCCGCGCCGGTCTGACGGCCGCGGATGAAGCGATTGCCAAGCACCTGCGCAGCCGTGACAAGCCGACGTTCCTGGTGGTGAATAAGATCGACGGGATTGATGCCGACAGCGCCAGTGCCGAGTTCTGGCAACTGGGGATGGACGCCATGTACCAGATCGCCGCAGCCCAGAACCGTGGTGTGACGGCGCTGATGGAGCGCGCACTGGCTCCGTTTGCCGAAACGCTGAAGGCGCAGGCTGGTGAAGGGGAAGAAATTGCGATCGAAGATCTGACTTCGGTTGAAGATATCGAGAAAGCCAACCTGTCGGAAGCGGATGCGGAAGCGGCGTATAAGCGTCTGCAGGAGCAGCCGATCAAGATGGCGATTATCGGCCGTCCGAATGTCGGCAAATCGACCCTGACCAACCGGATCCTGGGTGAAGAGCGCGTGGTGGTGTACGATATGCCGGGAACCACTCGCGACTCGATCTACATCCCGATGGAGCGTGAAGGGCAGGAGTACGTCCTGATCGATACCGCCGGAATTCGCCGTCGTAAGAATATGCACCAGGCGGTTGAGAAATTCTCGGTGATCCAGACCCTGAAAGCGATTGAAGATGCCAACGTGGTGCTGATGGTGATTGATGCGCGGGAGAATATCTCGGATCAGGACCTGAGCCTGCTGGGCTTTGCGCTGAACGCCGGTCGTTCGCTGGTAATTGCAGTCAACAAATGGGATGGTCTGGATAACGAAGTCAAAGAGCGAGTGAAATCAGAACTCGACCGCCGTCTGGGCTTTGTTGATTTTGCCCGGATCCACTTTATTTCGGCGTTGCACGGCACCGGTGTCGGCCACCTGTATGAGTCGGTGAAGGAAGCTTACCAGTCTGCAACCAAGCGGATCAGCACCTCTATGCTGACGCGTATCATGCAGATGGCACAGGACGATCACCAGCCGCCGATGGTGCGTGGTCGCCGGGTGAAACTGAAGTATGCTCACGCCGGGGGCTATAACCCGCCGATCATCGTGGTCCACGGTAACCTGGTGCATGAGCTGCCGGGCTCGTACAAGCGGTATCTGATGAACTATTACCGCAAGTCGCTGGAAATGATGGGGACGCCAATCCGGATTCAGTTCCAGAGCAGCGAGAACCCGTTCGAAGGCAAGAAGCAAAAACTGACCATTTCTCAGGAACGTCAGCGCAAGCGTCTGACTACAGCCCTGAAGAACCGAGACAAGTAACAGTATCCCGGTGTGAAAACCCAGCTTCGGCTGGGTTTTTTATACCCGAAATTCGAGACTATTTAGAGGAGAGTGCATGTTTCCCGTGACCGCAACCCGCGTCCTGTTTGCCGATCATCAAACTCAGGCTCCGGCGACCCTGCAAGCTTGTGTTGCCGCCACTTCTGGCGGTACCTGGCTGGTCACTGATCAGACCCCGTTTCATCCGGTAAGCCATATCTGGCCGGATCATCCGGCAGATCGGGGCACGTGTGATATTGCCGGGGTGCCTTATCCGGTGATCGGCTGTTATACCGGCGCCGTTGAGCTGGCCTCTGGTCAGCTGTTTGTCGATCAGGCGATCCCGGTGAAGCGCAGTGAGCCGGGGTGGGTGTTTGTGGTGGTGCACCGGATCGCCGAGACCGTGACAGCCCAGCCGGGTGAGTCGGCGTTGCTGCAGGTGGATGCGACCTACCAGCAGGCTCTGAGCCGGGGTCACAGCGCCGGCCATTTGTCATCTCTGGCCCTGAATCAGGTGCTCCACCACGACTTCTGGCGTAAAGATGCTTCTCGCAAAGACGAGCTTGGCCATTATGACTTTCACGGGTATGCGCAGACGCAAAGCCGGGTCACTGAAGATTGCAGTACCGATACCTACCGGCTCGGCAAGACCCTGCGTAAGCGCGGTCTCAATAGCGCCGATTTGATCCAGCAACTGGATGTCGTCGCTGAGCGGGTCAATATGTTGCTGGAAACCTGGCGGCAAGGCGGCGCGGCGGTCACGATGCGTTGCGAAGGTCCGGCTCTGACGGATTCGCGCTATTGGCAATGTGAGCTAATCCCGGGGAGCCTGATCACTATCCCTTGCGGTGGCACGCATGTTCGTTCGCTGGCGGATTATGCCCGTATCACGGTCAGTTTTGAGCTCAAGGGAGAGCAGGAGTTGGTGATGATCACTCGGACGGCAGCCGCCGATGAATCTTGACTCCCTTCAGCGGACCGATAGAAAACCGAATTTTTTCGAGGCGAGCAGTCCGGAAATGTTGGGGATTTCCGGTTCAGAACCGCTGGTTTTTGGGGTTGATCTGATTTTAGGTCCTGCTTGATCTTTAGCATTCTACCGGAAGTGTAAGATGATTATCCTGCCTGAAATCCAAAAACAGAATATGTAACTTATGCTTTCGGGATGTGTATTGATAAATGTTCTTTTGGGTGCAGATCGCTGATCACGATGGCTTTTGAGGTTGATCAACCGATTCGCGAAGGATCAGCTTACCCGAAAATAAGCGGACAGGGCTGATCGGGTCGCCCTGAACCAAGCGCAATGCCTGCTCGACGGCGGCCTGTGCCATGGCTTCGATCGGCAGCATGATGGTCGTCAGGCTGGGGATGAGGTAGGCGCCGGCCGGATCGTTATCAAATCCCAGCACGGAAA
Organism: Photobacterium sp. MCCC 1A19761; assembly: GCF_037389125.1. Taxonomy (NCBI): domain Bacteria; kingdom Pseudomonadati; phylum Pseudomonadota; class Gammaproteobacteria; order Vibrionales; family Vibrionaceae; genus Photobacterium; species Photobacterium sp. MCCC 1A19761. The sequence continues at coordinate 179,604 of NZ_JAZGTF010000007.1, read as the reverse complement.
TTTGCTCAGGCACCCGGAAACCGGCTTCATGCAGCGCGCGAATCGCCCCCATGGCCATGTTGTCATTGGCGGCAAACAGCGCGCTGAAATCACAGCCGCTGGCCAGTAAACGTTGGCAGGCCTGATAACCACTGGCAGTGAAGTAATTGCCGTGTTCAACTGCAACCGGACTGAGCTGGTGGCGGGCGAGGGTGTCCTGAAATCCCTCCAGCCGCAGCCGGGAGTTCGAGGAATCCGGCGGCCCGCTGATGTAGGCGATCTGCCGGTGCCCCTGAGCAAACAACAACTCGGCTGCTTCACTGGCGGCTTCGTATTGCCCGAAACAGACGCATTGGGCCTCAAAGCCTTCGACCATTTGGTTCATCACCACCAGAGGCACCGACAGGGTGGTGATGAGCTGCTTTAATTGATCCATCGGCATTTGCCGGGTGTAGAGAATGACCGCATCGACCTGGCGCTCCACCAGGCTGGTGATGGCCTGGAGCTCAGATGCCTGGTTGTGGCCGCCATCCATAATGATCAGTTGCTTGCCGGCCTGACTTGCGGTCGCGGAGGCCTGTTGCAACAGGCTGCTGAAATAGGCCCCTTCGAAGGCAGACACCACCAGTCCCAGCGTATGGGTCCGTTTGCTGGCCAAGGCCCGGGCCAGGCTATTGGGTTTGTAGCTCAATGTCTGCATCGCCTGATAGACCGCTTCCGCCGTCGCAGGTTTGACCTGCCCGGTATTATTGATCACCCGGGAGACGGTGGCTTTGGAGACACCGGCCAGTTTACAGACGTCGTTAATGGTTGCCATGAATGGATCGTTTCCTGCTAAAAAGACGGAGGTAAAGGCTGACGGAAGAACCTGTGTGCCTATTGTCTGCGAAGATCCTCGGGCAGATCAACCCGGATCCACCTGAGATCAGTTATTGCGCTGAAGCGCAGGGGCTCGCAAAATTGTCGTCAGGGGCCAAGGCCTGTGTTTGTGATGTGAACGGCATGGCTGACCTGAGACGCGCTGCATGATGAAAGGAGAGAAGATGATGCATGAGAATACCTGCCCAAGCTGCCAGCACCCGCTCAGCTGGAAAGAGAACGGATATTACTGTGATCACTGTCGGCACCCGGTGCAGAAGCGGGCATTTTGCCCGGACTGCGAGCAGGAGTTGGAGACGTTGAATGCCTGCGGGTCGGCCAGTTATTTCTGTCCGCAGTGTAATGAACTCAAATCTAAATCCCGGGTACGGATTTGTTTTGAGCTGACCTGAATTGAGGTGCTCTGAATTGAGCTGATCTGCGTCTTTCCCGATTACCGGAGGGTTGAATGTTCTTGATTTTTGTTGATAATGATTATCATTAAATTATCAAGGAAAGGATGATGGTTATGGATTCAGCGGCGCCGCTATTGCAGGTCAGTCATTTGTCTGTGTCATTTACCATGGAAGATGAAACTGTTGCTGCGGTGAAAAATATTTCATTTCAGCTTGAGAAGGGCCAGACGCTGGCTCTAGTCGGGGAGTCCGGCTCCGGTAAGTCCGTTTCTTCCAGCAGTATCATGGGCCTGTTGCCGGCCAATGCGACGATTGCACCCGGGAGCTCGGTTCGTTTTCAGCAACAAGAATTGCTCACGCTGAGCGAAAAGCAGCTGCGACGGGTGCGGGGCGATCGGATCGCGATGATCTTCCAGGAGCCGATGACTTCGCTCAATCCGTACATGTCCGTCGGCGAGCAGGTTGCGGAAGCTATTATGTGCCACCGTAAAGTCAACCGGAAGCGCGCAATGGCTGAAACGATAGCGCTGTTTGAGAAAGTGCAGCTTCCGGATCCGGCCAAGCGACTCGGTCATTACCCACATGAGTTCTCCGGCGGCCAGTTGCAGCGGATCATGATCGCCATGGCGCTCGCCAACAAGCCGGACATTCTGATTGCCGATGAACCGACCACGGCGCTGGATGTGACCGTCCAGGCTGAAGTGCTCAAGCTGCTGAAAGATATTCAGGCAGAAATGGGGATGGCGATTTTGTTTATCACCCATGATCTGGGCGTGGTGAAGCACTTTGCCGACGATGTCGTCGTGATGTGCAAAGGCGAAGTGGTTGAAACCGGCAGCGTCCAGCAGATTTTTGAACAGCCCCGCCACAGCTATACCAAGATGCTGCTTGATGCCGAGCCGAAAGCCCATGGTCCGGCCAATGCTGCCCCGGCAGAAGCTGTGCTGACGGCCGAAGATGTCCGGGTGCGCTATGTGCTGAAAACCAACTGGCTCGGGCAGGAAACAGAACATCTCGATGCGGTAAAAGGGATCAGCCTGACGGTGCGCCCCGGCCAGACGGTCGGTATCGTCGGTGAATCCGGCTCCGGCAAGTCGACGCTGGGCAGGGCGCTGATGCAGCTGTTGCCCTCGAGCGGCCGGATTGCGTTTGAAGGCAAAAACATTCAGGCGATGAGCAAGCAGGAGCGCTATGCCCTGAAGCAGAACATGCAGATGGTCTTCCAGGACCCATATGGTTCGCTGTCGCCGCGGATGACCATCGGGGAAATTATCACCGAGCCGCTGACGGTGTTTACCACGCTGACCAAACCGGAACGGATGCAGCGCGCCCGCCAAGCGCTGGAAGAAGTGCGGCTGGATCCCCACTGCATCAACCGTTATCCGCATGAGTTCTCCGGCGGCCAGCGCCAGCGGATTGCGATTGCCCGGGCGCTGATTATGGAGCCGAAGTTTATTCTGCTCGACGAGCCGACCTCGGCACTGGATCGCTCGGTTCAGCTCACGGTGCTTGAGCTGCTGAAAGATATCCAGCAGCGCCATAACATCGGGTATTTATTTATCAGCCATGATTTGTCAGTGATCCGGGCGATTTCCGATGAAGTGATTGTGATGCAGCGCGGCGAGGTGGTTGAGCGGGGCACGGCGCAGCAAGTGTTCGATGCACCGCAACAGCCGTATACCCAGCGCCTGATTGATGCTTGCATGCTGATTGATGAAGCCGCCTGAATCAGGCGATTTGTCGGTAACATTCAGAAAAAAGAAGCCAAAAACGCCGCAATTGCGGCGTTTTTTGAACGGGAACTTTTTGATCGGGTACGCAGCGGTTAAGACTCACTGACCACCGAGCGGATCTCGCCATCGGCGACCCGGGTGTGAAGGCGGTCGCCGGCCTGAACCTGGCTGGTTGAGCGGATCACCTGGCCCTGGTCGTTGCGGGTGATAGAGTAACCGCGTCCGAGGGTTGCCAGCGGACTGACGGTCTCCAGTTTTTCTGCCAGCATGCTCAGGCGGTGGCCGGCATTGAGCAGGCGGCGGTCCATGGCATCATGTAACCGGCGTTGGGTTTGTTCCAGACGGCTGGCTTGTTGGGCCAGGGTTTGTGCCGGAGAGTGCAGTGCCAGCTTGTATTCGTTGCGATGAAGGTGCTGCTGGTGGTTGCTGAGCATCTGGCGCATGGCTCGCTCCATCCGGCTGGCCAGTTCGTCAAGGAGCTGTTGCTGCTGGTTGAGCTGGACCTGCGGGTGCTGGCGATCGAGTCGGTGTTGCAAGTTGATTAGCCGGGCCTGATGTGCGGTCAGATAATGGCGCAGGGCGTGACGGAGCTGTTGCTTCCGTTGGCTGATCTGCTGCGTTTGATGGGTCATATCGCGGCTGATCAGCTCAGCGGCGGCAGATGGGGTCGGGGCCCGGACATCGGCGACAAAGTCGGCGATGGTGACATCCACTTCGTGGCCAACGGCACTGACAATCGGGATCTGGCTGGCGACGATGGTGCGGGCGACGATTTCTTCGTTAAAGGCCCACAAATCCTCCAGCGAGCCGCCGCCACGCCCGACAATCAGCACATCACATTCCTGACGAGCATTGGCCCGGCCGATCGCCTGGGCAATTGAAATGGCCGCACCGTCGCCCTGAACCATCGTCGGATAGATGACCACCGGCAGACTGGGATCGCGTCGTTTCAGCACGTTGAGAATATCATGTAGGGCCGCTCCGGTTTTCGAGGTCACGATCCCGACCCGGCGTGGCTGCTCGGGCAGGGGCTTTTTGAGCGACTGGGCAAACAGTCCCTCGGCGGCCAGCGACAGCTTCAGTTGCTCAAACTGTTGCTGCAATCGACCGTCCCCTTCGGGCTGCATGCTCTCGATGATCAGCTGGTAATCCCCGCGTGGCTCGTACAGCGACAGCCGGGCTTTGACCAGCACCTGGATGCCGTTCGCCGGTTTAAACGTCACCCGGCGGTTGTTGCCGCGAAACATGGCGCATTTCACCTGGGCCCGGGAATCCTTCAGGGTAAAGTACCAGTGGCCGGAGACCGGCATCGACAGGTTGGACAATTCACCGATCAGCCAGACGACGCCCATTTCATTTTCCAGGATCAGACGAACCTGGGCATTGAGGCTGGAGACGGTATAAATGCGATCATTGGATTGGGTCTGTGGGGCGAACATCGTCACGAAGCAAGACACCTGTAATCGGAGGATGACGGTGCGGGAAAAAAGGTCGAAAAATCAACAGGCAGAATACTGGACAGATCTTGGCCGTTATTGAGAGACCGTAACACCGGAAACTTAACCGAAATATATTACAGATCAAGGAAAAATAAGCAAGAAAAAAATATAAAAAATTTCTAGCCAAACGATTGCACCCTACGTATAATTCGTTCGCAATATTTTATCCTTCTTTCCATTTCTACTTGGTGTGAGATATTGCAATGTTACGAATCAAACAAGAAGCTTTGACTTTCGATGATGTCCTGCTGGTCCCAGCTCATTCAACCGTCCTGCCGAACACTGCCGATCTGCGCACCCGTCTGACCAAAGACATTACGCTGAACATCCCGATGGTGTCGGCGTCAATGGACACGGTCACTGAAGGTCGCCTGGCCATTGCCCTGGCCCAGGAAGGCGGTATCGGTTTTATTCACAAAAACATGTCGATTGAGCAGCAGGCTCGTGAAGTCAGCATGGTGAAAAAATTCGAAGCCGGTGTGGTTTCTGAGCCGGTCACGGTCAAGCCGGACAACACGATTGAAGATGTGAAGCGCCTGACCGAAGAGAACGGCTTCGCCGGTTATCCGGTGGTCACCGACAATCACGAGCTGGTGGGCATTATTACCGGCCGTGACGTTCGCTTCGTGACTGACCTTTCCCTGAAAGTAGAAGACGTGATGACACCGAAGGGCAAGCTGGCTGCGGCCAAAGAAGGTGCTTCACGCGAAGAAGTTGAACAAATCATGCAGCAGCACCGCGTTGAGAAAGTGCTGCTGGTGAACGACAACTTCCAACTGCGCGGTATGATCACCGCCAAAGATTTCCAGAAAGCTGAACGTAAGCCGAATGCATGTAAAGATGATCGCGGTCGCCTGCGTGTCGGTGCTGCTGTTGGTGCCGGTGCCGGCAACGAAGCGCGTGTGAAAGCGCTGGTTGAAGCTGGGGTTGACGTACTGCTGATCGATTCCTCACACGGCCACTCTGAAGGGGTGCTGCAGCGTATCCGTGAAACCCGCGAAGCCTATCCTGAGCTGCCAATCGTCGGCGGTAACGTTGCTACGGCTGAAGGGGCCCGTGCCCTGATTGAAGCTGGTGTCAGCGCAGTGAAAGTCGGGATTGGCCCGGGCTCTATCTGTACCACCCGTATCGTCACCGGTGTGGGTGTTCCTCAAATCACGGCCATTGCCGATGCGGCTGCGGTTGCCAACGAATTCGGTATCCCGGTCATTGCTGACGGCGGTATTCGCTTCTCGGGCGATATGTGTAAAGCCATTGCGGCCGGTGCCTCATGTGTGATGGTTGGCTCAATGTTCGCCGGGACAGAAGAAGCACCGGGCGAAGTTGAACTGTACCAGGGCCGTGCTTATAAATCATACCGCGGCATGGGCTCACTGGGCGCGATGTCGAAAGGCTCTTCTGACCGTTATTTCCAAACTGACAATGCAGCCGACAAGCTGGTGCCGGAAGGGATTGAAGGCCGTGTAGCCTACAAAGGCCATCTGAAAGAGATCGTTCACCAGCAACTGGGTGGCCTGCGCTCCAGCATGGGTCTGACCGGTTCTGCGACCATCGAAGATCTGCGCACCAAAGCGGAATTTGTTCGCATCTCCGGTGCCGGGATGCAAGAATCTCACGTGCATGATGTGACGATTACTAAAGAAGCGCCAAACTACCGTATGGGGAACTAATCCCCTGTTTTTGGAAGCAAATGGCGTTTGGGTTAAATTTCGCCACCCGAATAGTGGGGCGGCGAAAACGTTTGCCTAAAGACAAAACTTGTATAAGATCGGGGGCGTTGTTTAGCCCCCACCTTTCAAACTGATTTGAGACAGCTCGATAATGACCACAACCACAAATATTCATGACCAACGTATCCTGATCCTGGATTTCGGTTCTCAGTACACGCAACTTATTGCCCGTCGCATTCGTGAAATCGGTGTTTACTGTGAGCTGTGGAGCTGGGATGTTGCTGAGTCGGATATCCGCGATTTTAATCCGAACGGCATTATTCTTTCTGGTGGTCCGGAGAGCGTCACGGAAGCAGGCTCCCCACGTGCGCCGCAATATGTTTTCGAAGCCGGTGTACCGGTGCTGGGTGTATGTTACGGCATGCAGACCATGGCCGAGCAATTGGGTGGCAAGGTGGCCGGTTCGACCGAGCGTGAGTTTGGTTACGCCCAGGTGAAAGTAGTTGAGCCGACTGACTTCTTCCACAACATCGAAGATGCGATTTCTGAAGACGGCAAAGGTCTGCTGGATGTCTGGATGAGCCACGGCGACAAAGTGGTTGAGATCCCGGAAGGCTTCGTGAAAGTGGCGGAAACCGAGACCTGTCCGTACGCGGCGATGGCCAATGAAGCCAAGCACTTTTACGGCGTGCAATTCCACCCGGAAGTAACCCATACCCGTCAGGGCATGCGAATCATTGAAAGCTTCGTTCTGGGGATCTGTGGCTGTCAGAAGCTGTGGACGTCTGAAAATATCATCGAAGATGCGATTGCCCGTATTAAAGAGCAAGTCGGTGACGATGAAGTGGTGCTGGGTCTGTCCGGCGGCGTGGATTCTTCTGTCGTTGCCATGCTGGTTCACCGCGCGATTGGTGACAGACTGACCTGTGTGTTTGTTGACAATGGTCTGCTGCGTCTGAACGAAGGCGAGCAGGTGATGGAAATGTTCGGTGACCACTTCGGCCTGAATATCGTGCACGTGAAAGCGGAAGAGCGCTTCCTGTCTGCGCTGGAAGGTGTGGATGAGCCGGAAGCCAAGCGGAAGATCATCGGCCGTGTGTTTGTTGAAGTCTTCGATGAAGAAGCCGGCAAACTGCAAAATGCCAAATGGCTGGCGCAGGGCACTATCTATCCGGATGTGATTGAGTCTGCCGCTTCGAAAACCGGTAAAGCACACGTGATCAAGTCACACCACAACGTGGGTGGCCTGCCGGAAGAAATGGAGATGGGTCTGGTTGAGCCGCTGAAAGAGCTGTTCAAAGACGAAGTCCGTAAGATCGGTCTGGAGCTGGGCCTGCCGTACAACATGCTGTACCGCCACCCGTTCCCGGGTCCAGGTCTGGGTGTTCGCGTGCTGGGCGAAGTGAAGAAAGAGTACTGTGATCTGCTGCGCCGTGCTGATGCTATCTTTATCGAAGAGCTGCACAAAGCCGATCTGTATAACAAGGTTTCTCAAGCGTTCACCGTCTTCCTGCCGGTTCGCTCGGTTGGCGTGATGGGCGATGGCCGCAAATATGACTGGGTCGTTTCCCTGCGTGCGGTTGAGACGATTGATTTCATGACCGCGCACTGGGCGCACCTGCCGTACGACTTCCTGGGTAAGGTTTCAAACCGTATCATCAACGAAGTCGATGGCATTTCCCGTGTGGTTTACGATGTATCCGGCAAGCCGCCGGCCACGATTGAGTGGGAATAATTCCTTACTCGTTTAACGCGGACGTTGATCTGCAATAAATGATAAAAAAGCCCATGTTCTCATGGGCTTTTTTGTTTTTTGAGGTTAAGAGACGGACGCCATCTACGCGGGTCAGAGACGAAGCCCTTCGGTTGCTGCGATGGCGCTTGAATGGCTCCCGTCAGTCACTGTGGTTCAGTGCGGCAAGTTGTGAAAGATGGCCATTCAAATCATCTCCCGCGCCTGATGCATTGATCGTTTCGAAATAATCATGCCACCCCGATGTGGCGATGCCGGAGATCAGGGCGTCTATCGCCGCTTCGTCAGGTGCTTGCCAGATGGCGAAAAATTGCTGGGATGCGGCATGCAGTTTTGTAGCATTGGTTTCGCCTAAGGCGATGGCTTCCACGCCAAGCGCTGAGAGCTCGGACATGCCTGCGCCGACGGCCGCAAAAAACTGACGGCGGGCGTCCAGGTCAAGTGCCAGCCAGGCGGGTTTCGGCGTGTAGAGTTCGGTTAGATAATGGGTCATGTGGGGTTCCTTTTACATGTTGACGGTGAATGGTTCGTCGCGTGCGTTTACAGATGTTGGCCGTTGCCGGTCTCGGATTTCCTGTCGAGCTGTGTGAGCAGAGGCTCTGCCATTGTACTCATCAACGTTCACCCGTAGCGGCACTGCGCTTCTCTTCTTGCATTTCGAGGTTTGTCCAGGCGCGTTTGAGCAGGGTACTGAGCGCCTCACATTCCTGCGGGTCAAATCCTGCGAACAGGGCGCTGATCCATTGGTTATGTTCGCTGAACAGGCGTCGCGCCATGGCCAGACCTTGAGCGGTCAGTTGTACCGAGACCCTGCGCCGATCTTTGGGATCCAGATGGCGTTCGAGATAGCCGTCGCGCTGTAGTCCGTCGAGCAGCCCTGTCACTGTGGCGCGTGTGACGCCGGCCTGTTTGGCCAGCTCATGCGGTGCCAGCCCTTCCGACACGTCCCGGAGCAAAAACAGCAGCACGAACTTCCCTTCTGAAAGGCGGTGGGGGGCCAGCCGAGCGGCGCAAGCCCGGTCAATGGCTGATGCCAGCGTCAAAACCTCGAAACACATTCGCATATTCTCGATGCCGGTTTGCCCGCAACGTTCCGCTTCATCCAGGAGGGCGAGGTGCTTCTGCTCCAGAGTCATCATCATAAAATGGCCTATAAAAATAGTATGGTGCCATACTATATGGCGACTAATTATGAGTCAAGATGCGCAATGATTGATTTGATTCGTATCTGGTTGGCGGTGATGGGATCAAGGACGGTTCGAGCGTTGATTGAACGCAGGGCTGGTTTCGCGGCGTGTTGCGTTTGAATCACCTTCGCGCGGCGGGACACATCCATGTGATCAAAAAGACACTTTCGAGTGTCTTTTTTGTGGTTCATCTCGGATCTCCGGGGAAGACGGATCGAATTTTCAGAAAGAAGTAATCAGTATCTCGATAGCCATAAGCCATTCGCTTCATTACTTTGATCCTGTTGTTCATTCCTTCCAGGCGACAAGTATGAAGCGCATGTACCGCAGAGGAAGTTATTCCAGACCGATACTTTTTAAGCTTTTGGGCAAACTGGATGAGCGGTTGAACACCGCTCTCCATGACCTGTCGCCACCAGACTCCCCACAGTCTCTGGCTTTCCTTTTCAGTGCGGCAATACCAAAGTTCCTTCAGTTGCTCTTTCATTAAGTAGGCCACCATTAAGTCTTTGTTCGCGGCGAGCAATTCTTCCAGATATCCTACTTGCTTATCATTCAGGTTGTTTCGGTTTTTCAGCAACACCCACCGCCCCCGCTTGACCCGACGACGAGCAGGTTTGTCGTGCTTAAGTTGGTTAGCGCAGTCAACCCGCACACGGTCAATCACCTCCCGGCCATACTTGGCAACAACATGGAATAAGTCATAAACAACCATGGCTTTAGGACAATGCGCTTGTACTTCTAAATCAAACGCTGTGTTCATATCCATTGCAACGGCTTCAATCTGCTTGCAGTGGTCACCCAACTTTTCAAAAAACGGGCGGATGGATTCTCGGCTGCGCCCTTCGTTAATCCAGAGAACTTGGTGTGTATCGGCATCAGCGATGACCGTGGCGTAGCGGTGCCCTTTGAACAGTGCAAATTCATCCATAACCAGGCGCTTTACTTTGCTCCAGTCTGGCTCTTTGACCTCTCGTGCCAAACGCCTCTTATCGATGTTTTTGATGGTCGTCCAGTGGAGCTTCACCAGTTCAGAAATATGTTTGATGGGAAGCTTGGTGAGCAGCTTTTCGACAAAGCGGACTAAACGGGTTGTTTGCCTAGAGTAAGGCTCAAGCCAAGTGATTTGTTCAGTCAGGATGCCACACTGAGGACACCGTAATCTCCTCACTGGAACCTTCAGGGTTACAGCATAGTCCATAATGTTTCTGTCCGAGATTGTCCGGATGGAAGTATCATGCACTTCAGCAGAAATTGAGCCGCACTGGCATCTTGGGTGGCTGGTTGGAGACAAGTGAATGGTCAGGGAATTGCTATGCTGCTCAATTTTAGCAGGTGTAAATCCTTCCCAAAGAGGGAAAGGTAATGTAGTGTTCAGCATGTAAAAACGGTTGGTTGTTATAGTGTTTTTTGGCGATTACACAATAACGTATCCAACCGTTTTTCGTATCTGTTACCCGCTAATCCGAGATGAACCTTTTTTGTTTGGTATTTGTGATTACCATTGATGCATATTGTTGGCTTGATGTTTTGTTTTAATATCATTTTACAAAATTTATTCTTGTGTGATATCGGTTATTGAGTTGAAAGTACGTTTTTGATATTGATGTTCGATACAATTTTCCAATCAGGTTTTTCCGGCCTGATCCGAGCGGCCATAAAACGATAAACAGAGCGCCGCGACAACCAACATCACACTTACCATGGAGCTCCCATGAGTCATCAAGCTGTCAATCACACGTCTGAAGCGCCGTCAGGGGCGATGAATAAATTCCTGAACTTCATTGAACGGGCAGGGAACAAGATCCCGGATCCGGCGCTGCTGTTTTTCTGGGCGTTGCTGCTCGTCTGGGCTTTGTCCGCCCTCCTTTCCCTGTTCGAATTCGGACTGATCCATCCTGTCACCGGACAAGCCATTGAAATTAATAACCTGCTCACCGGCCAGTCACTGGCTGAGTTTCTGGCCGGCATGGTGAAAACCTTTACCGGGTTTGCGCCGCTGGGCATTGTGCTGGTCGCGATGCTGGGGGTTGGGGTTGCAGAAGCGTCTGGCTTTATCAATACCGGCCTGAAGAAAATGCTGAATTTCACACCGGCCAAGTTGCTGACACCGATGCTGATCCTGGTCGCTATTGTGTCGCATACCGCGGCCGATGCCGGTTATGTGCTGGTGATCCCGCTGGGGGGGATCATCTTCCATGCTGCCGGTCGCCATCCCCTGGCCGGGATTGCGGCAGCGTTTGCCGGGGTGTCCGGCGGTTTTTCTGCGAACTTTATTCCATCCGGAATTGACCCGCTGCTGGCCGGTTTTACCCAGTCGGCGGCCCAGATCCTGGATCCGGCTTATATCGTTAACCCGTTGGCGAACCTGATGTTCACCGGACTTTCTTCCATTGTGGTGGTCAGTATCGGCTGGTATGTGACGGAAAAAATCATTGAGCCGCGCCTGAGCAAGACCGCGATTGATGAGGATGCTGAAGAAGCGCCGGATCTGGGCTCTTTTACGGCGATTGAATCGAAAGCCTTTAACCGTGCCGGTTGGGCGATGGTGCTGGGCATTGTGGCCTTGATTGCTGCGGTGTTCCCGGAGTCTTCACCATTACGTTCGCCTCAAGGCGAGATCACCGCGTTCGCGGCACCGCTGATGCAGTCCATTGTGCCGCTGATCTTTATTCTGTTTGTGATCCCGGGTGTGGTGTATGGCCGGGTGTCCGGGACCTTCAAGTCCAGTGACGACATTATCAAAGCCATGTCGAGCACTATGGGGACCATGGGCGGCTACATCGTAATGGCTTTCTTCTGTGCTCAGTTCCTGGCAGCCTTCAGTCAGTCCAACCTGGGTACCTTGCTGGCGTTGTCGGGCGCTGACTTGCTGAAAGCGATGAACCTGCCGGGCCAGGTGACCATTGTCGGGATGATTCTGTTGACCGCTTTTGTCAACCTGCTGGTGGGCTCGGCTTCGGCGAAGTGGGCCCTGATTGGTCCGATCCTGGTACCGATGCTGATGGCGGTCGGGATTTCACCTGAGTTGACGCAGGCGGCGTACCGGGTCGGGGATTCGGTGTCGAATATTATTTCGCCGCTGATGGTGTTCTTCCCGCTGGTGGTGGTTTATATGCAGCGCTACGTGAAGAGTGCCGGGATTGGCACCCTGGCATCGCTGATGATGCCGTACTCCATTGCGCTGCTGATTGGTTGGACCTTGTTCCTGCTGGCCTACTGGGCGTTGGGGATCCCACTGGGTATCCAGGCACCTTACACCTATCAGCTGTAATTTGACCATTTGTTCATCATGGGCCCTGCACTGCAGGGCCTTTTTTGATCCGGAGACTGGGGAGTCGGGGAAAGTGATAATTCCAATATGGAATATTGTTTTATATTCGTTGTTGAGATTAATTCACTAAAGAGTTTTGTATTAATAAATTTGTAAATTTTAGTGATCTTTTGTGGTGATATTTGTGAATCTTGATTAATATGACCGTCTTGTCATATTAGATTGGATTTAAAGTCTGATTTTGCTGATTTGTCACCAGTTAAACTATTGAATTAATCCTCTATCTCTGGTGTTAAATGAAGCATAAACTCAATCGAAGTAGTAAGGATGTACGATTATGAGTGATACCATGGCTTCACCACCGTCCCAATCGGGCGTGATTGGATTCATTGAACGCGTCGGAAAAAAAATTCCGGATCCGGTCATTATCTTCATGTCTCTGTTGGTGTTCTGTCTGGCGCTGACCGGGCTGATCGGTGGTCTTCAGTTTGAAACCACAGGGGCCGACGGGAATGCGGTCACCCACACCATTAAAAATATGCTGGCGACGGAAAATGTCCGTTGGATGTTCGATAATGCGCTGCTGACCAACTGGCTGTCATTCGGACGCGGCGTGCTGGGCGTGATCCTGATTGTGATGGTCGGGGTCGGGATTGCCGAGCATTCCGGTCTGCTGTCGACCGTCATCAAGAAAGTTGGCCTGCGGATCAACGACCGCTGGCTGCCGCTTTTGGTGGTGTTCCTTGGGATTATGAGCTCCATTGCCAGCGATGCTGGTTACCTGATCCTGATCCCGTTGGCCGGTCTGCTGTATGCCGGATTGGGCAAGAACCCGCTGATCGGGATGGCCGCTGCTTTTGCCGGTGTCTCGGCAGGCTTCTCGGCTAACCTGATCCCGGCCACGCCATCGGATGTGATTCTTGGGGTGAACGCCCGTATTTTTGCCGAATCTCAGGGGATCCCGTTTGTCACCGCCAGTGGCGATCCGATCAACCCGGCGACCATGCACTATTTCTTCATTGCCACGTCGACCTTCCTGTTGGCGGGTCTGGGGGCCTGGGTCACCGTGCGTTTCGTGACGCCGCGTCTGGAAAAGATGTCGTATCAGATCCCGGAAGATCTCAACCTGGATGACTTCCAGGTGACTGAAGCCGAAAACAAAGGCCTGCGTGCCGCCGGGATTGGCCTGATCCTGGCGCTGGGTGCAGTGGCGGCGCTGGCCATGGGACCGCTCGCGACCTATACCAATGACGCCGGCCGGGAAGTGACCCCTTACCTGGAGAATGTGATCCTGCTGATTGCGATGGTGTTTGCCACGATTGGGATCTTCTTCGGGGTGGCTACAGGCAAGTTCAAGTCGATGCAGGATGTCGTATCGGCGATGGTGAAGCAGATGAACACCATGGGTTATATCCTGGTGCTGACCTTCTTCTCATATAACTTCCTGGCGCTGTTAAGTTTCTCCGGTCTGGGCACGTACGTGACCTACCTGGGCGCGTCTTTCCTGGCTTCACTGGGCCTGCAGGACTTCCCGATTCTGCTGATTCTGGGCTTTATCCTGACTACGGCGGTGATCAACCTGTTTGTTGGTGGCCTGACATCGAAGTGGATGCTGCTGGGTCCGATTTTTGTGCCGATGTTGTACCAGGTGAACCCGGATATGACGCCGGATATGGTCACCGCGGCATACCGTGTTGCCGACTCCTCGACCAACATCATCACGCCGATGATGAGCTACGCCGGGGTGGTGCTGGCCTTCATGCGTAAATATAAGCCTGAACTGTCGTTTGGCGATGTGATCGCTATGATGGTGCCTTACTCGATGGCCTTCCTGGTGGTTTGGTCAGCGGTGCTGGTGGGCTTCTTTACTTTCGGTATTCCGTTGGGTTTCTAATTCGAACGGCAATGCATTCGCAGCCCGGCCTTGTGCCGGGCTGTTTGTTTTCAGACGCTGTCTTTCGGGGCACATGCTCAGAAGCCAGAAGCCAGAAGCCAGAAGCCAGAAGCCAGAAGCCAGAAGCCAGAAACTGGCGTGTTGCGATCAATTCGCTCTAAAGTGCCCGGCATGGAAGCGTAGGTGGTCTTCGATGAAGCTGGCGATGAAGTAATAGCTGTGGTCATAGCCGGTCTGCATACGCAGCTCCAGCGGATACCGACCTTGTTTGGCGGCATGCTGCAGGGCTTCGGGGTTCAGCTGCTCGTTGAGGAACGGGTCCTGATCGCCTTGATCCACCAGTGCCGGTATCGCGTCGGTGGCTTGTTTCATCAGCTCGCAACTGTCGTACTGGGCCCACTGCGATTGGTCATCGCCCAGATACCCGGTGAAGGCTTTTTGCCCCCATGGACAATTCATTGGGTGGCTGATCGGGCTGAAGGCAGACACCGAGCTGTAGCGGGTCGGATTGCGCAGGCTGATCATCAGTGCGCCGTGGCCGCCCATGGAGTGGCCGCAAATCGCCCGTTGCGTACTGACTGGGAAATTGGCCTCGATCAGGGCCGGCAGCTCCTGAACCACATAGTCGTACATGCGGTAGTGGCGGTTCCACGGCGGTTGAGTGGCGTTGACATAAAAACCGGCCCCGAGGCCGAAATCATAGCTGCCGTCCGGATCGTCTGCCACCTCGTCGCCGCGCGGGCTGGTATCCGGCGCGACGATGGCAATCCCCAGCTCGGCGGCAATGCGATGCGCCCCGGCTTTTTGCATAAAGTTCTCGTCGGTACAGGTCAGGCCCGAAAGCCAGTAGACCACCGGTACCTTGGTTCCGGTCGCGACCTGTGGCGGCAGGTAGATAGCAAAGCGCATCTCACAGTTGAGGGTGTCAGCGCGGTGGGTATATTGCTTGTGCCAGCCGCCGAAGCTTTTGTTGGCACTGATATTTTCAATCGTCATTCGTGATGGGCTCTCGCGTGTGCACCACAGCGTTGCCGGGGCAGCGCTGTGGTGGTGAAGATTATTTGGCGTAGTGGATCACACTGCGGATACTCTTGCCTTCATGCATCAGGTCAAACGCGTCATTGATGTCTTCCAGCGCCATGGTGTGGGTGATGAAATCATCCAGCTTGAATTTCCCTGCCATGTAGTCTTCCACAATGCCAGGCAGCTCAGAGCGCCCTTTGACGCCGCCAAACGCAGAGCCACGCCAAACGCGGCCGGTGACCAGCTGGAACGGACGGGTCGAAATTTCCTGTCCGGCGCCAGCGACTCCGATGATCACCGACTCTCCCCAGCCTTTGTGGCAGCACTCGAGTGCTGAGCGCATCACGTTGACGTTGCCGATACACTCGAACGAGAAATCCACCCCGCCATCGGTCATCTCGATAATCACCTCTTGGATCGGCTTGTCGTAATCGTTCGGATTGATGCAGTCGGTCGCGCCCAGCTTTTTCGCCAGCGTAAACTTGTCTTCGTTGATGTCGACCCCGATGATCCGGCTGGCTCCGGCCATGGCAGCGCCGATAATCGCCGACAGGCCGATCCCGCCCAGACCGAAGATGGCGACGGTATCACCGGCCTGAACCTTGGCGGTTTTCAGCACCGCGCCCATCCCGGTGGTGACCCCGCAGCCGAGCAGGCAGACTTCTTCCAGCGGTGCATCTTTGTTGACCTTGGCCAGCGAGATCTCCGGCAGGACTGTGTATTCCGAGAACGTCGAACAGCCCATGTAGTGGTAAATCGGCTGACCGTCTTTGTAGAAGCGGGTGGTGCCGTCCGGCATCAGGCCCTTGCCCTGGGTTTCGCGGATTTTCTGGCACAGGTTGGTTTTGCCGGATCGGCAGAACTTACACTCGCCGCATTCCGGTGTGTACAGCGGGATCACATGATCACCGACCTGAACACTGGTCACCCCTTCGCCGACCTGTTCGACAATCCCGCCGCCTTCATGGCCGAGGATGGCCGGGAAAATGCCTTCCGGATCGTCACCGGACAAGGTAAAGGCATCGGTGTGGCAGACCCCGGTGGCGACGATACGGACCAACACCTCACCGGCTTTCGGCAGCATGACATCGACTTCTTCAATCGAGAGGGGCTGGTTTGGTCCCCAGGCAATAGCGGCTTTGGATTTGATAAAGGATTCAGACATGGTTTCCCTCTTGGACTTGGCGGGGCGGACCCCGGATTGGCTCCTGATGCTGCTATAACAGTAGGAGACTTTATAGAAAGGGAAAAAGGGTGCTGGCCTTTTCCCTGGCTGATTGTGATGGACTTAGTATATTTATTTCGTTCAGGTTGATAATTGCCATATATTGAAAATAACTTTTACTCATGAGCAATAATTGGAGTGGTGCTTGGTGGTCCGGGGGATTGGCTCTATAATGCGCGGCCTGATTGAAAGCCGCGACTACGGGAAGAACGACGCCGTGACTGAGCAAAGCCAAGATGAACTGTTTATGCGCCGGGCGATGGCGTTGGCGGCAAATGCCGAAGCCGAAGGCGAGGTGCCGGTAGGGGCTGTGGTGGTCCACAACGGCCAGGTGATTGGCGAAGGCTGGAACCGCTCGATCGGCCAGCACGATGCAACGGCCCATGCCGAGATCATGGCGCTGCGCCAGGCCGGGCAGGCGTTGCAAAATTATCGTCTGATCGATACCACGCTGTATGTCACCCTGGAGCCTTGTCCGATGTGTGCCGGTGCTATGGTGCACAGCCGGGTGGGCAAAGTCATTTATGGGGCCAGCGATCCGAAAACGGGCGCTGCCGGCAGTATCATGAACCTGTTGAGCTATGACGAAGTCAACCACCATGTTGCTTACGAGGTCGGTGTGTTGGAAGCCGAATGCCGGGCCCAGTTGCAGGCCTTTTTTAAGCGCCGCCGGGCAGAGAAGAAAGCTGAAAAGAAAGCCAGGCAAGCAGCCGAGGCCCTGAAACCTGCTCAGGACTTAAAACCAATGGATGGCTAGTGTTGCCTGATGTTTGACGGCAGGCTGCTGCCGACAAGGGACAGAATATAGAAACAAATCAGCCCTGCAAATGCAGGGCTGAACGTTTTGGATTGATAGCCCCAATTGGGACTGATCAATTTTAATTGCTGGCCGTTCGGGTCGGTTTGGCAGCTTTGGCTGCTTCCTCAATGGCCTCAGGTTTCACCAGCGGCGTTTCCGGTGGCGTAATGGTGTGCAGGCCATCGACTTCGGCGATTTGCTCTTTCTGAAGCTGCTGCCGGTGTGCCTGCTCATAGCCCATGATGCTCTGGTAGTAGCGGCGGATATTTTCCACGTAATTGAGCGCTTCATCTCCGCGGGCATAGCCATAGCGCGTCTGCTGGTAGTACTTACGCTGACGCAGCATCGGCAGGCGTTGTTTCACATCACTCCAGGCATCCGGATCACCGCCTTGTTTCTTGGTCAGGCGGCGGGCATCCATCAGGTGACCAAACCCGACATTGTAGGAGGCGAGGGCAAACCAGACTTTCTCATGCCCTTCGACGCTGTCTGGGATCCGGTTGATCATCTTGCGCAGGTACTGCACCCCACCCCGAACACTTTGCTCCGGATCCAGACGGTTGGTCACCCCGACTGATTTCGCCGTCGGCAAGGTCAGCATCATCATCCCGCGAACCCCGGTCGGTGAGACCGCTCTCGGGTTCCAGTGCGACTCCTGATAGGAAAGCGCAGCGATCAAACGCCAGTCCAGGTCTTCGGAATATTTCTTGAACAGGCTTTCCCAGCGCGGCAGTTTATTCTCAATGGCACGCAGGAAGGCGCGGGTGTCGACATAATCAAAGGTGGCGACATGGCCGAAGTATTTCTCTTCCAGTTTGGCCAGCTCGCCGCTCTGCTTTAGCTCACCGAAAAATTCGATCAGCAGCGCATACAGGCTGTCGTCGGCTGCCCGGTTGAGGAACCAGGCAATGGGCTCATCTTCAGTGAGCTCCAGTGCCGTGGCAATATCGGGGTGGATGCGCTGGCTGAGCGCGACATCGACCGAGTCCGCCAGGGTGTAGTCCAGTTCGCCGGTCGCCACTAGGCGCAGCAGCTCGTCGCTGTCGGTTTCGGCTTGTGCTTCCCAGGTCAGGTTCGGGTGCAGGACTTTTAAGGTTTCCAGGCTGCGTTCGTGGCTTGAGCCTTTCACGACCACAAGTTTGCCTTTGTTTTCGGCTAAATCTTCAATGCTGCGCGGGCGCCACTGGCCTTTCTTATAGACCACAATCTGGCTGGCATAGTAGTACGCGGGCGCGGCTCGGAACTCCGCCAGACGCTCTTTGGTCATGGTCAGGCCGGCGGCCACGAGATCGACATCGCCGCGTTTGAGCGTCGGAAAAAGTCCGGAGAGGGTAAACATCGGCTGCATTTCCAGCTTGACGCCCAGTTTGTCGGCGAAGCGCTGCGCCAACTCATAGTCGAGCCCGGTCGGACCTTCGTTGCCGATAAAGTAAGACAACTGGTTATTCAGGGTACCCACGCGCAGGACGCCGCTGTCGCGGATCCGCTCAAGGTCGCTTTTCTCCGGGGCTTCGAGCCAGTTGCAGCCGCTGAGCAGCGTCAGGCTGAGCACCGCAGCCAGCAACAGGCGCAGGCGTTGGGGAAGTAGAATGTTGTTCAACAATACATGCTCATCGTTTTTATTTGACGTTCTTTATACCAAAGCTCTGGAAGTCCGCAAAGCCACGACGCGCCTTAACCCGTAACAGCTTGTTATTCTGATATGTGCGTTCAGGCATATGGGTTGGTGTCATTTTGAACCTCCGGGTCAGAAACGGGCAGGATAAAAGCAGCTTACGCGACAATTCCGGGGCTGGGACCCGAGAATTGTCGCGGATTGAAAAAAAAACGCGCAAACGGTTGCGTCAGGTGTTACGTCACAAAAAAATTTCCCTTATACTACGCCCCATCGCGTGCTTCTTCGTGGCCTGGATGCCTCGGAATGTGCTGGAAAACGAGGTGGCATTGACGTAATTGTCCCGGCTTTGACCGGGGGATTAGGCCAATATCACCTTCATTCAACTGCTAATCGAGAGACGTACGCACATGGAAATTTTGCGTGGTTCACCCGCACTGTCTGAGTTTCGCGTTCAAAAGCTGCTAGAGCGCTGCCGCGAATTGGAGCTGCCTGTGTCAGGCATTTACGCTGAGTTCATGCATTTTGCTGATCTGTCAGCGCCGCTGAGCAAGGACGAGCAAGACAAGCTGGCTAGCCTGTTAACCTACGGTCCGACGATTGCAGAGCATGAGCCGTCCGGCCTGTTGCTTCTGGTCACCCCGCGTCCGGGGACGATCTCTCCCTGGTCTTCCAAATCTACCGACATCGCCCGTAACTGTGCCCTGACTCAGGTCAAACGCCTGGAGCGCGGGACAGCGTATTACATCGAGACCACGGCTGCCCTCACCGACGCTCAACTTGTTGAGCTGAAAGGTCTGATCCATGATCGCATGATGGAAGTCGTGTTTACCGAGTTGAACGCTGCAGCGGCCCTGTTTACTCAGGCTGAGCCGGCACCGGTGAAGAGTGTGGATATTCTGGCGGGTGGTCGTCAGGCACTGGCAGAGGCGAATGTGGCGTTGGGTCTGGCGCTGGCGGAAGATGAAATTGATTACCTGGTGGAGAACTTCACCAAACTGGGCCGTAACCCGAACGACATCGAGCTGATGATGTTTGCCCAGGCGAACTCTGAGCACTGCCGTCATAAGATCTTCAATGCCGATTGGACGATTGACGGGGTGGAGCAGGAGAAGTCGCTGTTCAAGATGATCAAGAACACCTATGAGCTGCACAGCGACTACGTGCTGTCTGCTTATAAAGATAATGCTGCGGTGATGACCGGCTCCAAAGTGGGTCGCTTCTTCCCGGATCCGGCCTCGCGCCAGTACAACTATCACCAGGAAGATGCTCATATCCTGATGAAGGTGGAAACCCACAACCACCCAACCGCGATTTCGCCTTGGCCGGGCGCATCAACCGGCTCAGGCGGTGAGATCCGTGACGAAGGCGCCACCGGGATCGGCGGCAAGCCGAAAGCCGGTCTGGTTGGCTTTACGGTGTCGAACCTGCGGATTCCGAACTTCGAGCAGCCTTGGGAAAGTGATTTCGGCAAACCGGGCCGGATCGTCAACGCGCTGGATATTATGCTGGAAGGCCCGCTGGGCGGTGCGGCATTTAACAACGAATTCGGTCGTCCGAACCTGTTGGGTTACTTCCGGACTTACGAAGAGAAAGTCACCTCTCATAACGGTGAAGAGATCCGCGGCTACCACAAGCCGATCATGATTGCCGGCGGGATGGGCAACATCCGTGACGAGCATGTTCAGAAAAAAGAAATCCCGGTCGGCGCCAAGCTGATTGTGCTGGGCGGTCCGGCAATGAACATTGGCCTCGGTGGCGGTGCGGCTTCTTCGATGGCCTCCGGTCAGTCGGCAGAAGATCTCGACTTTGCTTCGGTGCAGCGCGAAAACCCGGAAATGGAGCGTCGCTGTCAGGAAGTGATCGACCGCTGCTGGCAGATGGGCGAAGCTAACCCAATCGCCTTCATCCACGATGTGGGCGCGGGCGGGATTTCCAATGCCCTGCCGGAGCTGGTGGATGATGGTGAGCGCGGCGGCAAATTCCAGCTGCGTGATGTGCCAAATGATGAGCCGGGCATGAGCCCGCTGGAGATCTGGTGTAACGAATCGCAAGAGCGTTATGTACTGGCGGTTGCGCCGGAGCATATGGACATCTTCGATGCGATTTGTCAGCGCGAGCGTGCGCCGTATGCCGTGGTGGGTGAAGCCACTGAAGAGCGTCATCTGACGCTGGAAGACAGCCATTTCGACAATACGCCAATCGATATGCCGATGGATATCCTGCTCGGCAAGCCGCCGAAGATGCACCGGGATGTGACCTCGCAGAAAGCCGAAGGTCAGGCGATTGATCGTAGCGGTATTGCGCTGGAAGAAGCCACCCACCGCGTATTGCGTCTGCCGGCCGTTGCCGAGAAGACCTTCCTGATCACCATCGGTGACCGCACCGTGACCGGTCTGGTTGCCCGTGATCAGATGGTCGGTCCATGGCAGGTGCCGGTCGCCAACTGTGCGGTCACGGCAGCAAGCTACGACACCTACCACGGTGAAGCCATGTCGATGGGTGAGCGGACACCGGTTGCGTTGCTGGACTTTGCCGCGTCGGCCCGTCTGGCGGTCGGTGAAGCGATCACCAACATCGCCAGTGCCGATATCGGCGATCTGAAACGCATCAAGCTGTCGGCCAACTGGATGTCACCAGCCGGTCACCCGGGTGAAGACGCCGGTCTGTATGAAGCGGTGAAAGCCGTTGGTGAAGAGCTGTGTCCGGCGCTGGGCCTGACCATTCCGGTCGGCAAAGACTCGATGTCGATGAAGACCCAGTGGGAAGAGAACGGCGAAACCAAAGAGGTGACGTCACCGCTGTCGCTGGTCATCACCGCGTTTGGTCGCGTTGAAGATGTCCGCAAGACGGTGACTCCGCAACTGCGCACGGACAAAGGCGAATCAAGCCTGCTGCTGATTGACCTCGGCTGCGGTCAGAACCGCCTGGGCGCAACAGCCCTGGCACAAGTGTACAAGCAACTGGGCGACAAGCCGGCGGATGTCGATAGCCCTGAACTGCTGAAAGGCTTCTTCCACGCGGTGCAGGCGCTGATCCGCGATGAGAAACTGCTGGCCTACCATGACCGCGGTGACGGCGGCCTGTATGTGACGCTGGCCGAGATGGCCTTTGCCGGTCATACCGGGGTGGAAGTTGATTTGAACACCACCGACGGCGATGCTTGTGATGATGTCCTGGCAACCCTGTTCAACGAAGAGCTGGGCGCGGTGATCCAGGTCCGGACCGAAGATCTGGATGCGGTGCAGTCGGTGCTGGCGACCCACGGCCTGGAGGCGTGCAGCCATGTGATTGGCACTGTGGTGGACGAAGATGTGCTGCGGATCTGGAACGGCAATGACCGCGTGCTGGAGCAAAGTCGCACAGAGCTGCGCACCATCTGGGCGGAAACCACCTACCAGATGCAGGCGATGCGTGACAATCCGGCGGGTGCGTTGCAGGAATTCGAAGCCAAGCAGGATGCAGCCGATCCGGGTCTGAACACCAAGCTGAGCTTCAATCTGGACGAAGATGTGGCCGCGCCGTTTATTGCAACCGGAGCCCGTCCGCAGATGGCCATCCTGCGTGAGCAGGGCGTGAACTCGCATGTTGAAATGGCAGCAGCATTTGACCGTGCCGGCTTTGATGCCCGTGATGTCCACATGAGCGATATTCTCTCCGGTCGTGTGGCGCTGGATGGCTTTAACGGCCTGGTGGCCTGTGGCGGCTTCTCGTACGGGGACGTGCTGGGTGCCGGTGAAGGCTGGGCGAAGTCGATTCTGTTCAACAGCATGGCGCGTGAGCAGTTCGAGCGTTTCTTCCATCGCAACGACACCTTCGCTCTGGGCGTGTGTAACGGCTGTCAGATGATGTCGAACCTGCGCGAGCTGATCCCGGGTGCTGATCTGTGGCCACGCTTCGTGCGTAATGAATCCGAGCGTTTTGAAGCACGCTTCAGCCTGGTGGAAGTGCAGCAGAGCGACTCGCTGTTCTTCAACGGCATGGCTGGTTCGCGGATGCCGATTGCGGTTTCGCACGGAGAAGGTCGCGTGGAGGTTCGCGACGGCGCGCACCTGAATGCGATTGAACAATCCGGCACGGTGGCCCTGCGTTACCTGGATAACTACGGCAACGTCACTCAGAACTACCCGGCGAACCCGAACGGCTCTCCGAATGGGATCACCGGCCTGACCACTCAGGACGGCCGCGTCACCATCATGATGCCGCACCCGGAGCGGGTATTCCGCACCGTGGCGAACTCCTGGCATCCGGATGACTGGAATGAGAACAGCCCGTGGATGCGGATGTTCCGCAACGCCCGGGTGAACCTGGGTTAATTCTCGCTTTGATGTGATAGGAAACAGCCGCTCTTCGGAGCGGCTGTTTGGTTTTTGGCGGTACCGTTCACAACATACGGATGCGAGCGGAGAATCAATTGAGTTGTTTAATCTTTACTCATAAAATGTCGCCTGGAAAGATGACTGCCATACGATGATGGCCCCCGTTTTATGGAAGAGAGCAGGGAATGGAACAACCCGGGTCCCACCGCAGGTTCAGCGCAGCGAAAGCGTTAGCGCTCCTCGTCATGATTTGTCTGATTCGATATCTGGAAAGCTTTGCCCTGATTTTCAGTGTGAAGCAAATCGGCATCGTGCCGTGGATCATTGCGATCCTGGTGCTGTTGTCCGGTATTGCGGCGGTTTTCGGTCTGTTTCGCGGCAACCAGTGGGGCTTCATCCCGCTGTATTTTTTCATCCCCGCAGCCACGTTGTTTTTTGGCATGAGCCTGATCCCGTATGTTCCCTTGTTAATTGAACCGGCCTACCGCGGTCTGGCGGTATTGGCGATCAATAGCGGCATCCTGATCTATGCGGTCTGGCTGTTGCTCAAGATGATGGAGACCCATGATCTGCGGTATTAACCGTTTGTTGCATCGCCGGATTTGGTATTAACCGGCCAGATCTGTGATAATACAGCCATGATTAATCAGGCAATTGGCGCAGACTGTGCGTTGATGACCTCTGCTCAGCATAGGACGAGGAAAGATGAAAAAAATTGAAGCCGTTATTAAGCCGTTTAAGCTTGATGATGTTCGAGAAGCGCTTGCAGAAGTCGGCATCACCGGGATGACGGTGTCGGAAGTCAAGGGCTTTGGACGCCAGAAAGGGCACACGGAGCTGTATCGTGGGGCCGAGTATATGGTTGATTTCCTGCCGAAAGTGAAGCTGGAAATTGTGGTGGCGGACGATGTCGCTGAACAATGCATCGAGACCATTATCGAGACGGCGCAAACCGGTAAAATCGGTGACGGTAAGATCTTTATGTTCGATGTTGAGCGTGTGGTGCGGATCCGCACCGGCGAAGAAGACGAAGACGCTATCTAAGACGCCTAAGATGCATTGCGGCGTTACTGAAAATGATGAAAAAGGCTTGCCCGTGGGCAAGCCTTTTTTGATCCGCTCGGTTGCAGTATGACAACTAACCGGCCACCGCCGAGCCACTGTATCGGCCGGGTTTGTGGTTCATGGCCAGTACCAGGTTCAGCATCACTGCCCCCAGTACAGACAGCGCCAGCGTCATCGGGCTGACCAGGAAGTAGGAGGCGATCAGGATACAGAGGTCAATCCCCATTTGCAGTTTGCCGGCCGACCAGCCGAACTTTTCCTGTAAATAGAGGACCAGCACATTGAACCCGCCCAGGCTGGTCTGATGGCGAAACAGGATCAGCATCCCCAGGCCCATCAGCAGGCCGCCGATCATGGCACAGTAAAGCGGCTCCAACCGGCTGATTTCCAAGACGTAGTGCATATGGTCAGTGATCAGCGAGACCAGACCGCCGGAAATAATGCTGGTGACGGCAAAAGCACGGCTCATCCGGCACCAAGCCATCAGGTAGAACGGGGTATTGAGCAGAAAATACAGCTGGCCGAACGACAGGTCGATAAACTGGCTGAGCAAAAGGGCAAGACCTGTGGTGCCGCCGGTTAGCAAGTGGGCTTGCTGAAGAAAGAACACGCCCTGGGCGACGACAAAGGTGCCGGTCAGGATCGCAATGATGTTCTCTTTATGGGAATGATGATAACCGCTCAAAAAATCAGACTCCTTGTTTCTGACTAGATCCGAGCGCCGTGACCGGGTGATCAGGACGGTGGGATCTGAAGATGCTTGCTGGCGGCAATCATACTGGGTGAGTCCGCAAAACGAGAAGTCGGTCTCGGAAATGGCTAATTCAACTGTGTCATTAAATTTGTACAACTTTGTAAACTATTAATTTCATAATTTCCTTGCAAAATTGAGATGGTGAACTAAAGAGCGCTGATGATGGCTTCATCAAGATGAAAGGAATTCATGCAGGCATGGAAAATAAACATGTAGAAATCGTAAGAAAAAGGGTAATCAGGACTATCTGATCCGGATCAAATTCTGTAAAATACAGCGCTATGTACCAAGGTGACGAAAACGTTTGCGTTCAGGCGGTGCCTGGCCTCATGTTTTTTCAGTTTTCACCGAAAATTACGGTTTACCATTCATTCGCAGACAGAACGGTTTTTTTAGTGCTTCTGCGGGTGTGTATGAGAACAATCTGAGTCAGGAGATACAGATGCTAAAGCGCGACATGAATATTGCCGATTATGACGCAGAACTTTTTGCAGCTATTCAGGAAGAGACTGCGCGTCAGGAAGAGCACATCGAGTTAATTGCCTCTGAAAACTACACCAGCCCGCGTGTAATGGAAGCACAAGGTTCTCAGCTGACCAACAAATATGCCGAAGGTTACCCGGGTAAGCGTTACTACGGCGGTTGTGAGTACGTTGATAAAGCAGAGCAACTGGCGATCGATCGTGCTTGCCAACTGTTCGGTGCCGAGTACGCCAACGTTCAGCCGCATTCCGGCTCACAAGCCAATAACGCGGTTTACATGGCCTTGCTGAATGCCGGGGATACCGTTCTGGGTATGAGCCTGGCCCACGGTGGTCACCTGACCCACGGTTCTCCGGTAAACTTCTCCGGCCGTCTGTACAACATCGTGCCTTACGGCATCGATGAAGCGGGCAAAATCGATTACGAAGAAATGGAAGCCCTGGCGGTTGAGCACAAGCCGAAAATGATCATCGGTGGCTTCTCTGCCTACTCACAGGTCGTTGACTGGAAACGCATGCGTGAAATCGCAGACAAAGTGGGTGCTTACCTGTTTGTCGATATGGCGCACGTGGCGGGCCTGATCGCGGCTGGCGTTTATCCGAACCCGGTACCGCACGCACACGTGGTCACCACCACAACGCACAAAACCCTGGCCGGTCCTCGCGGCGGTCTGATCCTGTCGAACGGCGGCGAAGATCTGTACAAGAAACTGAACTCAGCCGTGTTCCCGGGCGCGCAGGGCGGCCCGCTGATGCACGTGATTGCAGCCAAAGCGGTGGCCTTCAAAGAAGCGATGGAACCAGAATTCAAAGAATACCAGGCGCGCGTGGTTGAGAACGCCAAGGCGATGGTCGGTGAGTTCCTGGAGCGTGGCTACAAGATTGTTTCCGGCAGCACCGAAAACCACCTGTTCCTGGTTGATCTGATCGACAAAGGCATCACCGGGAAAGAAGCGGACGCAGCACTGGGCGCGGCCAACATCACCGTGAACAAGAACAGTGTGCCGAACGATCCGCGCAGCCCGTTTGTCACCTCAGGCATTCGTCTGGGTACACCGGCCATCACCCGTCGTGGCTTCACCGCGGAAGATGCCAAGCAACTGGCTGGCTGGATCTGTGACATCCTGGACGACGTGAACAATCCTGCTGTGATTGAAGCAACCAAGGCGAAAGTGCTGGAAATCTGTCAGCGCCTGCCTGTCTACGCCTAATCCGGCGGAGCTCGCCCGGCGCAGCGCAACCGGGGCGGCAAAACGCAAGTGAAAGCAAACGGCACCTGATTCAGGTGCCGTTTTGTTTTATCCGCCAGAATCATAAGAAAAACCCGGCCCGAAGGCTCAACAGCGGCGAGAAATGGGTTACACTGAGGCGACGAGTATGAGGAGGCAAGATGCATTGTCCTTTTTGCGGTGCAAATGACACCAAAGTAATCGATTCCCGTCTGGTGGCAGACGGTCATCAAGTCCGTCGCCGTCGTCAGTGTCTGGCCTGTAATGAGCGTTACACGACGTTTGAAACGGCAGAATTAGTGATGCCTCGGGTGATTAAAACCAATGGCAGCCGTGATCCGTTTAATGAAGAGAAGCTGCGGGGCGGGATTCAACGCGCCCTGGAAAAGCGGCCGGTCAGCGCGGATGATATCGAGCGCGCCATTAATACAATTAAATCCCGTCTGCGGGCAACCGGGGAGCGGGAAGTGCCGTCTGAAATGATTGGCAACCTGGTGATGGAAGCGCTGAAAGAGCTGGATAAAGTTGCCTATATCCGCTTCGCATCCGTGTACCGTAGTTTTGAAGATATTCGTGAATTTGGTGAAGAGATCGCCAGATTGGAAAAATAAGTGCTGGCGGCACCCTGCCGCCGCCTGAACCATGATAAGCAAACCCTGATGTTTTCATCGACTGACCATGCCATGATGCTGCGGGCCATTGAACTGGCAAAACGCGGCCGTTTCACCACTGCCCCGAATCCTAATGTTGGCTGTGTCATTGCCCACGGCAGCGACATTGTCGGCGAAGGGTATCACTATCAGGCCGGCCAGCCTCACGCGGAAGTGTTTGCTTTGCGGGCGGCTGGCGACAAAGCCCAAGGGGCCACCGCCTATGTCACCCTGGAGCCGTGCTCTCATTTTGGCCGGACGCCGCCGTGTGCCGAGGCGCTGATCAGTGCCGGGGTTGCCCGGGTGGTCTGTGCCATGGTTGATCCGAACCCGCAAGTAGCCGGGCGCGGGCTGAAAATGCTGCGTGCAGCCGGGATTGCAGTGCAGTCGGGCTTACTCGAAGCAGATGCCGAAGCGCTGAATCCGGGGTTCATCAAACGGATGAAAACCGGCAAGCCGTTCGTGCAGCTTAAGCTGGCGGCCAGCCTTGACGGTCGCACTGCCCTGGCGAACGGCGAGAGCAAGTGGATCACCTCACCGGCGGCGCGGGCAGACGTGCAGCGTTACCGCGCTCAGGCCGGGGCGATTCTGTCAACCAGCGCCACGGTGCTGGCCGATGATCCGTCGCTCAATGTACGCTGGGAAGAGCTGGGCGAGGCCGCGCAGCAGGATTATCCGCAGGCATCACTGCGCCAGCCGACCCGGGTGGTGATTGATAGCCAGAACCGGATCACTCCGGCCCATCGCCTGATTGGCCTGCCGGGACAGACCCTGCTTGCGCGGCGTGCGGCGGGGAGTGAATCCTGGCCGGCATCGGTGCAGCAGCTAGTGGTGCCGACGACAGAATGCGGCCTGCTGGATCTCGACGCCCTGATGAGCGCGCTGGTGAAGCAGGATATCAACCATGTATGGGTGGAAGCCGGGGCCGCGCTGGCGGGGGCCTTGCTCTCTGCCGGGCTGGTCGATGAGCTGATTGTCTATCAGGCACCAAAGCTGATGGGCAGCGACAGCCGGGGACTGATTGACCTGCAAGGGTTGACCACGATGACCCAGGTACCGCTGCTGGATATCCGGGATGTTCGCATGGTGGGTCCGGATATTCGGATCACCGCGCAAATCAAACAAGCAATTTAAGGAAACGCCTTCATGTTTACTGGCATTATTGAAGCCGTCGGAACCATTACGGCGCTGACTCCGAAAGGCAAAGACATTTCTGTGACGGTAGATTCCGGCAAGCTCGATCTATCCGATGTAAAATTGGGAGACAGTATTGCAACCAACGGCGTCTGCCTCACGGTGGTTGCACTGACCGGTAAGGGTTATGTGGCCGATTTGTCGTTAGAGACCCTCCAGCGGACCGCGTTTGCGACGTACCGTACCGGCCAGGCGGTGAACTTGGAAAAAGCCATGCTGCCGACGACCCGGTTCGGCGGCCATATGGTGTCCGGCCACGTGGATGAGGTGGCGGAAATTATCGAGCGGAGCCACACCGGCCGAGCCATTGAATTCTGGGTTCGGGTGCCGGCGCATCTGGCCAAATACATTGCTGAAAAAGGCTCGATCACGATTGATGGGATCAGTCTGACCGTCAATGCCATCCGGGGCGATGAGTTTAAACTGACCATCGTGCCGCACACCGCTGCCGAAACCACGATGGAATCTTTCCAGCCGGGCCGCAAAGTCAACCTGGAAGTGGATGTGATCGCCCGCTATCTGGAGCGATTGATGCTGGGGGATCGCGCCGCTGAAAAAGCGCCGGCAGTGACAATGGATCTGTTGGCAAAATCCGGATTCTTGAAATCATAAAGAGCAAACAGGAGAAGGGGAACATAATGGCTTTAAGTAGTGCAGCAGAGATCATCGAGGATATTCGTCAGGGTAAGATGGTGATCCTGATGGATGATGAAGATCGCGAAAATGAAGGCGATCTGATCATGGCCGCGGAAAAGATCACCCCTGATGCCATTAACTTCATGGCAACCCACGGACGGGGACTGATTTGCTTGACCCTGACGCAAGACCGTTGCCGGCAGCTGAATCTGCCGCTGATGGTGCAGGACAATACCGAGCAGTTCAGCACTAACTTCACCATTTCGATTGAAGCGGCCGAAGGTGTGACCACCGGGATTTCTGCGGCAGATCGCGCCCGGACGGTGCAGGCAGCCGTAGCGGCGAATGCGACACCGTCGGATATCGTGATGCCGGGCCATGTGTTCCCGCTGATGGCGCAGCAGGGTGGAGTACTGGCCCGTGCCGGTCACACAGAAGCCGGTTGTGATATCGCCCGCCTGGCTGGTCTGGAGCCGTCGAGCGTGATCGTTGAAATTCTCAATGAAGACGGCACCATGGCCCGTCGCCCGGATCTGGAAGTGTTCGCCGAGAAGCACGGCCTGAAGCTGGGCACCATTGCCGACTTGATCGAATACCGCAATACCAACGAAACCACCATTGAGCGCGTGGCCGAGTGCCGCCTGCCGACGGCGTTCGGTGAGTTTGACCTCATCACCTACCGTGACACTATCGATAACGAAATCCATTATGCGTTGCGCCAGGGACAAGTCAGCCCGGCTGAGCCGACGCTGGTGCGGGTGCATGTACAGGATACCTTCAAAGACATTCTGCACTCCGGGGCGTCGCAATGGACCCTGTCGGCAGCGATGCAGCGAATTGCTGATGAAGGTGGGGTGATGGTGATCCTCAATCGCCATGAATCACAAGAGGCGACGCTGACCAAGATCCAGCATCTGGCCGCGCAGGAAGCCGGCAAGCCGATGGTGAAACTGAATCCGAAAGATCAGTCGCGTCAGGTCGGGGTTGGCTCGCAAATCCTTGCCGATCTCGGGGTGGCCAAAATGCGCCTGTTGTCCTCAACGCACCAGCGCTATCATTCGCTGTCCGGTTTTGGCTTGGAAGTGGTTGAGTATATCTGCGAATAGCAGGGCCCGGCGCTAACCCGTTGGTTCACTTCTCAGCGGCGCTCAAGCTGCCGGGAATTTCAAATTGAATTGGATTGAGAAGCCACAGGAGGCCGGATGCCATTGCGGGATGCGGCCCATAAGTAAATTGGTATAACCCATAAATTGTGGTAGACTCCCGCGGTTTCTCAAACCGGAAAAGACATAGTCACAGGAAGGCCCATGAAGGTTATTGAAGGCGCCATCGCGGCACCAAATGCAAAAGTTGCTATCGTAATTTCACGTTTCAACAGCTTCATCAACGAAAGTCTGTTGGAAGGCGCACTTGATGCGCTGAAACGTCAGGGTCAGGTGAGTGATGACAACATCACAGTTGTTCGTTGCCCGGGTGCCTATGAGCTGCCGCTGGTGGCACAGCAGATTGCCAAGAGCGATCGTTACGATGCGATTGTTGCGCTGGGCTCTGTGATCCGTGGCGGTACACCGCACTTTGATTATGTTGCCGGAGAGTGTAACAAAGGTCTGGCGCAGGTTGCTTTGGAGTACAATACTCCGGTTGCATTCGGTGTTCTGACTGTTGATTCTATCGAACAAGCCATTGAGCGTGCCGGTACCAAGGCTGGTAATAAAGGGGCAGAGGCTGCACTAAGCGCGCTTGAAATGGTCAATGTCCTGTCCCAAATCGAATCCTAATGGGGGTTACTGTGAAACCAGCCGCACGTCGAAATGCACGTCAGTTTGCTGTCCAAGCGATTTATTCTTGGCAAATTACCAAAGGCAATGTTGCCGATATCGAGCAACATTTCCTGTCCGGGGATAAGTTTGAAGAAGAAGAGTTCCAGGCTGAAGCACCAGTTCTGGCCGCTCCGCATACAGACGTCGCCTACTTCCGTGATCTGTTCACTGGTGTGGTTCTGAACCACCAGGAACTGGACAGCAAAATGCGTCCGTACCTGTCGCGCCCGCTGCAGGATCTGGATCAGATGGAACTGGCACTGCTTCGCCTGGCGATGTACGAAATGGTCAAGCGTGACGACGTTCCTTACAAAGTGGTTATTAACGAAGCGATCGAGTTGGCGAAAATCTTCGGCGCGGAAGACAGCCACAAGTTTGTGAACGGCGTGCTGGATAAAGCAGCACCAACACTTCGCAACAAAAAGTAAGCGATTGAAGAC
This sequence comes from Photobacterium sp. MCCC 1A19761, assembly GCF_037389125.1. NCBI lineage: Bacteria > Pseudomonadati > Pseudomonadota > Gammaproteobacteria > Vibrionales > Vibrionaceae > Photobacterium > Photobacterium sp. MCCC 1A19761. The sequence goes on along the minus strand of NZ_JAZGTF010000007.1, from coordinate 148,090 downwards.
GATAGAGGGCCAGCTAAGCTGGCCTTTTTTCTATCTGGATCTGAAAAAGTATGGCTAGTAACGAATTTGATTTGATTGCCCGCTATTTTGAGCATCAGGCCGTCAGCCGCCGCGATGTGATCTTACCGATTGGGGATGATTGCGCGCTGTTGGCGGTGCCGGTTGGCAGCCAGTTGGCCGTCAGTACCGATACCCTGGTAGCGGGAACCCACTTTCTGGCTGAGGCCGATCCGGCCAGAGTCGCCCATAAAGCCTTGGCTTCCAACCTGAGCGATCTGGCGGCCATGGGCGCGACTCCGGCCTGGGTGTCGCTGGCACTGACCCTGCCCGAGCCGGATGAGATCTGGCTGGCCGGTTTCTGTCAGGGCTTTTTTGCCTTGGCTGAATATTACAATGTTCAGCTGGTCGGCGGGGATACCACCAAGGGCCCGCTCAGCATTACCATCACCGTGCATGGCTTTGTGCCACAGGGCGAGGCGCTGACCCGAAGCGGAGCGAACTCGGGCGATTGGGTGTACGTCACCGGCAACCTGGGCGACAGTGCCGCCGGTCTGGCACTGGTGCTGGGGCAACAGCAGGTGGAAGACCCGCAGCTTCGGGACTGTCTGCTGGCGCGTCATTATCTGCCGCAACCGCGGATCCTGGCCGGACAGGCCCTGCGTGGCATTGCAACCGCCGCGCTGGATATCTCTGACGGCCTGATTGCCGATCTCGGCCACATCCTGACCCGCTCCGGCCTGGCGGCGGTGATCGATGTGGATAAACTGCCGCTGTCGCCGGAATTGTGCCGGTTTGCGCCAGAGCGGGATCGCGCCTTGCAACTGGCCCTGAGCAGCGGCGAAGAGTACGAGCTTTGCTTTACCGTGCCGGAGCAAAATCGCGGCGCGATCGAGACTGCGCTGGCGCACAGTGGGGTTCAGGCAACCTGTATCGGTCAGCTCCGCTCCGGTCAGGGGATCACCCTAATGCGCGGTGAGGTGCCGCTGGATTGGCAGCTTCATGGCTATGACCACTTTGCGGAGTAACTTGTGGCAAATCCAAAAGATAAAATTAACCTGAAAAATCCCTGGCATTTGTTGGCCACCGGCTTCGGTAGCGGCCTGTCGCCGGTGGTGCCGGGTACCATGGGCACGCTGGCTGCGGTCCCGTTTTACCTGTTGATGGCCGAATTGCCGTTTACCCTCTACCTGCTTCTGATCCTGGTGGCGTCGCTGGTGGGGATCACTATCTGTCAGAAAACCTCCGATGATATGGGCGTGCATGATCACGGCAGTATTGTCTGGGATGAGTTTGTCGGCTTCTGGATCACCATGGCGGTTGCGCCAGTGGTGAATTGGCAGTGGCTGCTGGCCGGTTTTGTGCTGTTTCGCTTTTTTGACATGGTTAAGCCGTGGCCGATCAGCTGGCTGGACAAGCATGTTCACGGCGGGCTCGGGATCATGGCCGATGATCTGTTGGCCGGGGTGATGGCGATGATCAGCTTATGGGCTCTGGGCTACGGCCTAGGCTGGTAATTTCCCGCATGACACACGGAAAAACACCGCGCACTCGCGCGGTGTTTTATTTTTAAGAAAAATAATAAAAATCAGGAGACTAGCTGCACATCGACTAGGCTGTAAGTAAGTTATCCGGTGAAACCTGTGGTGAGTCATGCTGAATCGGTGGTGGCGGTGCGCCTTGCTCTTGATGGTTTGGATCGTGTTTCCGGGCTATTCCCAAGTCTTTCCTTCGACAGGTACGGCCTGGGTCCTGCCCGGCGGGTGGGATGAGCCGGAGGCCACCTCTTACTTCGATACCGCGGATGCGGTGAAACAGTGGGAAGGGCGTCACGCTGATCTGGTGCTGGGGAGCATGCACGATGCCACGGTCAACGAGTCGTTGATTGCCATCGGCTACATCTACAGCCAAAAGCTCAATTGTCGCCCCGGTCCACAGACGGCTTGGCTGAGCCGCGAAGCGGCGAGCCGGGGACTGGACCTGGAAGACGGCTACCTGCACTTTGCCGAAGATACGGTGCTGGCGGTTGAGCAATTCAGCAGCGGTCTGGATTACCTGCTGGAAGCTCAACCGTACCATTTATTGCTGGTTCGCAATGATCAGTATTCGACTGCTCGTCTTCCGCTCACCCTCCAGCCCGGCGATGCCCTGATCGCCATGGCCTCTTATCCGTTTGACAGCGTGCAGATCACGGCCCTTCAGCCGCCGCAGGCGAGCCGGGCCGTTGCCGATGACGCGGGAGCCGTCGGGGACTGGCAGCCGGTGGCGCTGCGCTGGCAGAGCCAGGTTGGCGAGGCAAAACAGCTGATCCAGACCGGTACAATGGTGCAGGCTGGCGCCTGGCACAGTGTCAGGGCCGTGTATCAGGGGCGTCAGCTTAACAGTGGTAAGCGCGGCCTGCAGAATGGCCTGAAAACCTGGATGATCCGGCTCCAGTGGCCGATGGCCACCCGGGTGCACGGGCTGCGGTTTGAGCCTTGGCTGGCGCAGGAGCCGGGCAGTTTAGCCATTCCGGGGTGGGATGGGAAAAACGATCGCAATGGGGACGGTTACATTGATGATGCTGAATTTGCTGATCGGGCGAACGGCAATGCCAGTGCCCGCTTTCGCCATCAGGCCCGATTGATCCCGGCCGGTCACCAATGGCCCGGCACCTGCTGGTACCGGACGAATTTTGCAGATCCGGTCTGGAATCAGCTCAGAGCGGGCTGGTATCAGGCCGACTGGCTGCGCCAGGGGCTCAGCGGTGGTTACAACGATGATATGGCCAAGCTGCTGGGCGAGAATCAGTTCCGGGTGACTCAGGGGGGCCGGATTGCAGAGCTGTCCGAGCGGGCCGGAACGGCTTCGGCGGCCACCACTTACGCGGCGCAGCAGGCCGATTTTTTACAGTTGGTGAAACAGCGCACCGATACCCATTGGCTGGCGGCCAATATTTCGCGCCTGAACGTGTGGCAGGATTCGGTCTGGCCGGCCGAGCTGCGGTCAGTGGTCGATCTCTGGCTGCGGGAGCACTATCTCCATCCGTCGATGGGGCTGACGCGGATGCAGCAGGGCTGGGAGCAGTTTGCACTGGGCAAAGCCGGGGACAAAAGCCTGATCATGGCTTCGGTGAAGGGCGGCAGAAGTGATCTGTCACCGACGTCGGCCCGGGCCTGGCAGCTGGATATCGAAACCGGTCTGGCGCAGTATTATTTCTTTAATTTGCCGGGGCTGACTTACTATCACAGCTGGAATCAAACCCACCTGTATGGCAGCGGGAACACCACGGCGCGCAACTGGTACCGCGGGGGCGTGCCGAAGAACTGGGCCTACCAGCCGACCGGGATGCTGAATGTCGATATCGGTCACCCGATCGCCCCGCCCGGCGGCTATAAGCTGGTGCAGTGGGTGAACGGCAAGGACAGCGCGAAGAGTACGGCCACCCAGCTGGGCAATATTCCATTGCTGCCGGCCAACTGGTTCTGGCTCTACCGGAGCGGTTGGTATGGCGCGGTGCCGAATGAAGGGGTGATGGCGCGCCGTTACAGTGACGGCTTGGTGGTGTACCGGGCGGTGAAAGCGCACGATGTGCAGGGTTTCCTGCTGGCTCAGCCGCTGCGGGTATCGCTGCCGGGCGATTACCAGCGGGTGTATTATGACGGTAGCCTGAGCGAGCCGATCCGCTATATTGAGCTGGGCGGTTATGAAGGGGCGGTGATGAAACGTGTGACGTCTTCGGAGTAACGACAAAAACGGCTCCGCAAGGGAGCCGTTTGAACGCGTTGAACGAGAAGGGCGGACTTAGTCCAGGTAAGCGCGGATCTGCTTTTCGATGCCCGGGCCGTCAATCTCCAGCAGGGCATGGAGCTCGGCCTGGGTGCCTTGCTCGATGAAGCGATCCGGCAGGCCCAGGTTCAGCACCGGCTTGAGGACTTTCTGCTTCATCAGGAATTCATTGACGCCGCTGCCGGCACCGCCAGCGATGGCATTCTCTTCAACGGTCACCAGCACATCATGGTTGGCGGCCAGTTCCAGGATCAGCGCCTCATCCAGCGGTTTGACAAACCGCATGTCTGCCACTGTGGCATTGAGGTTTTCGGCCGCTTCCAGCGCGTAGCCCAGCATGGTGCCGAAGCTGAGGATCGCAATCTTTTCTCCCTGACGGCGCACCACGCCTTTGCCGATTTCCAGTGCCGTCATCTCGCGCTCCGGCGTGATGCCGGTGCCGCTGCCGCGCGGATAGCGTACTGCGCTCGGCCCCTGGTGCATGTGGCCGGTGTAGAGCATCTGGCGGCATTCGTTCTCATCGCTCGGTGCCATGATCACCAGATTCGGGATACAGCGCATATAGCTGAGATCAAACGAGCCTTGGTGCGTCTGGCCGTCGGCACCGACCAGACCGCCGCGGTCGATGGCAAACATCACCGGCAGGTTCATGATGGCGACATCGTGGATCAGCTGATCATAGCCGCGTTGCAGGAAGGTCGAGTAAATCGCCACGACCGGGTGATAGCCGCCGATGGCCATCCCGGTTGCCAGGGTGACGGCATGCTGCTCGGCAATCGCGACGTCAAAATACTGATCCGGGTATTCTTTGGAGAAGCGGACCATGCCGGAGCCTTCACGCATCGCCGGGGTGATCGCCATCAGCTTGCTGTCTTTGGCGGCCATGTCGCACAGCCAGTCGCCAAAGATATTGGAGAAGGTCGGCAGGCTCTTGGCTTTCGGGATTGGATTCTGGGTCAGGTCGAACTTCGGCACCGCGTGGTAGTTGATCGGATCGGCTTCCGCCGGCGCATACCCTTTGCCTTTTTTGGTCATGATATGCAGGAACTGCGGCCCTTTGAGGTTGCGCATGTTCTTCAGCGTTTTGACCAGCTCTCCCACATCGTGGCCGTCGATTGGGCCGATATAGTTAAAGCCCAGCTCTTCGAACATGGTGCCGGGCACCACCATCCCTTTAAGATGCTCTTCAGCGCGTTTGACCAGCTCTTTGATCGGCGGCGCGCCGGAAAGCACTTTCTTGCCGCCTTCGCGGAAGGTGGTATAGAGGTTGCCGGACAGGATCCGCGCCAGTTGATTGTTCAGGGCGCCGACGTTTTCCGAAATTGACATCTCGTTGTCGTTGAGGATCACCAGCATGTCGGAATGCACATCTCCGGCATGGTTCATGGCTTCAAACGCCATCCCGGCCGTAATGGCGCCGTCGCCGATCACGCTGACCACCTTGCGGCCCAGGCCTTCTTTCTCGGCGGCAATCGCCATGCCGAGACCGGCGCTGATGGAGGTCGACGAGTGGCCGACCGACAGGACGTCGTATTCGCTCTCTTCCCGCCACGGGAACGGATGGATACCATCCTTCTGGCGAATCGTCGGCATCGCCTCGCGGCGGCCGGTCAGAATTTTGTGCGGATAGGCCTGGTGACCCACATCCCAGATCAGGTGATCAAACGGGGTGTTGTAGACATAGTGCAGGGCCACGGTCAGCTCTACGGCACCCAGGCCGGAGGCAAAATGACCACTGCTGCGGCTTACCGTATTCAGTAAATAGGTCCGTAGCTCATCACAAACCGCAGGCAGGCTGTCTGCAGGGAGCAAACGGAGTTCATCTGGGGTGTTGGCCAGAGCCAGATGCGGGTATTTTGAAATATCCAGTGTCATAATTTGGCGCTTTTACTGATTTTAGTTATTGCGCTCGATGACGTATCGGGCGAAAACTTCGAGTTGGTCTGTATTGTAGGGTATTGCAGCCAAGGCTTGTAGCGCTTCTTGGTAAAGTTGCTGTGCTTTTTGTTGCGCGCCCCCCAGACCGAGCAGGGCCGGGTAGGTGCTTTTGTTCAGCGCGATGTCGGAGCCCTGTGGTTTGCCCAGGGTATCGGTATCACTGGTGATATCGAGAATATCGTCCTGAACCTGGAAAGCCAGCCCGATGGCTTCTGCGTAGCGGTCCAGTTGCGGCAGGACGGCCACGCCACGCTCTCCGGCCGCCAGGGCACCAAGGCGGATCGCACACCGGATCAGTGCCCCGGTTTTGTGCTTATGAATGGTTTCTAGTTGCGCCAGCGAGATTTGCTGGCCTTCGGCGGCCAGATCCAGTGCCTGACCGAGACACATGCCGGCGGCTCCGGAAGCCTGGGCCAGTTCGCGGACCATGCGGATCCGGTATGCCTCGCCCTGCTCGCTCAGTTGTCCGGTCGCCAGAATTTCAAACGCCAGTGTCTGCAGGGCATCCCCGGCCAGAATGGCGCTGGCTTCGTCAAACGCGATGTGACAGGTCGGCTGGCCGCGGCGCAGCTCGTCATCATCCATCGCCGGCAGATCATCATGGATCAATGAATAGGCGTGGATACACTCGACCGCAGCGGCCGGGGTATCCAAATCATCACAGTCAGCTCCCAGCATCTGGCCGGTGACATAGGTCAGATAAGGGCGGGCCCGTTTGCCGCCCAGCAGGGTTCCGTGTTTCATGGCTTCGACCAGGGTCTGTTCGGCGTAAGGTTGTGCCGCCAGCCACTGGGCCAGTTGTTGGTTATTCCGCTGGAGGTAGTACTGCAGGGAGGATGACAGGGATGAAGAGTTATTCATTATTCGCATCAAATTCAGTCAGGGGGGCTTGATCATCTGCCTGAAGCAGAATTTCTACACGCTGTTCAGCCTGGGTCAGCTTCTGCTGGCTGCTGCGCGCTAGCGCGATACCACGCTCAAATTTTTTTAATGCGTCCTCGAGGGCAATGTCACCGGATTCCAGTTCATTGACGATGCCGTCGAGTTCGTCCAGTGCGGCTTCAAACGCCATTTTTTCAGGTTTTTTAGCTGCCATACGGGGTTCACTGTAATTTAAGTGCAGGAAAAATAACGTAGAGACGTATTAGGGTCAAATTATCTCACAGGATTCTGTGGGACCAACAGTTATTTTCGTATTTTGCCGACAACCAGGCTAAATCTAAATTCAAGGGTGCCGATACAGTTTGAGTTAGTTAGAATACCCCAAGCAAAGTAATTGGCTAAGTTGGAGAACTCTCGGTGGATTTGGCGACCCTTATCGGCTTAATCGGCTCTTTTGCCTTTGTCATCATGGCAATGGTATTGGGCGGCAGTATCAATATGTTTATTGATACACAGTCGATCCTGATCGTATTTTGTGGCTCGACGTTCGTGGCGTTGATGCAGTACAGCGTCGGCCAGTTTTTCGGCGCGACCAAAATTGCGGTCAAGGCATTTATGTTCAAGACCGATAATCCGGAAGATCTGATTGCCAAAATTGTTGAAATGGCAGATGCCGCGCGTAAAGGGGGCTTCCTGGCCCTGGAAGAGATGGAAGTCGAGAACTCTTTTTTGCGCAAGGGGATTGACCTGCTGGTGGATGGCCACGATGCCGATGTGGTACGGGCGACGCTGCAGAAAGATATTGCCCTGACTAACGAACGCCATGAGCAGGGGGCAGGGATTTTCAAAGCGCTGGGGGATGTGGCCCCGGCGATGGGGATGATCGGGACCCTGATCGGTCTGGTGGCCATGCTGTCGAACATGGATGATCCTAAATCGATCGGTCCGGCGATGGCGGTGGCCCTGTTGACGACCCTGTATGGGGCGATGCTGGCTAACATGGTGATGTTGCCGATCGCCGCTAAGCTGGAGCTGCGCAAAGACGAAGAGAAGCTCAATCGCCGCTTGATCCTGGACGGAGTGCTGGCGATTCAGGATGGCCAGAACCCACGGGTGATCGACGGCTACCTGAAGAACTATCTCAACGAGAAGAAACGTACCATCGACGGCGATCAGTAAGGGGCGCGTATGGAAGAAGAATGCAAGTGCCCCCCTCCGGGGCTACCGCCATGGATGGGCACCTTTGCCGATCTGATGTCGCTGTTGATGTGTTTCTTCGTACTCTTGCTGTCGTTTTCTGAGATGGACGTTTTGAAGTTCAAACAGATCGCCGGCTCGATGAAATTTGCCTTCGGGGTGCAGAACATGCTGGAGGTGAAGGATATTCCCAAGGGAACCAGTGTGATTGCCCAGGAGTTCCGTCCGGGCCGTCCGGAGCCGACACCGATCGAAGTGATCATGCAGCAGACGATTGACATGACCCAGCGTTCGCTGGATTTCCATGAAGGGGAGTCGGATCGGGCCGGGGGAACCCAGCGGGATGCCGGGAAACTGACCGGTGGCCAGAGTGCCCAATTGTCGACCGAGCTCAACCAGAATGATCAATCTGAGATGATGGAGGCCCAGCAGCAGCTGATGGAAGTGTTGCAGCAGGCGCTGAACCGGGAAATCGAAGACGGGGCCATCGAAGTGGAGAATTTCGGCCAGCAGGTGGTGATCCGGATTCGCGAGAAAGGCTCCTTTCCGGCCGGCTCTGCCTTCCTGCAGCCGAAGTTTCGCCCGCTGGTGCGCCAGATCGCGGATTTGGTGAAAGACGTTCCCGGGGTGATCCGGGTTTCCGGCCATACCGATAATCAGAAACTGGACTCTGAGTTGTATCGCTCGAACTGGGATCTTTCCGCACAACGCGCGGTGTCGGTTGCCCAGGAGATGGAAAAAGTGGATGGCTTTGATCACAAACGCCTGCGGGTGATGGGGCTGGCCGACACGGCACCGCTCAATGACAACAAGACCGAAGCGGAGCGCGTGGCGAACCGCCGGGTCGAGATCTCGATAATGCAGGGCGAACCGCACTATTCCGAGGAACTGAGCAGCGGCGGGAAATAAGCCTACACTAAGAGGATGGACAGGGCCGTGAGTCGTGCCCTGTATCCGCAGACAGCCTCCGTGAGCGATGAGCACGGTTTGGGGATATATCCTTGTTTCAGCAACAGCCTGCTTGCTGTATAATCCGCGCCTTTGATCCTTTTGGTATTGTTTGCCTTTTGGTATTGTTTGGCCCAGTGTAGCGAAGCGTGTTATGAAATTTATTGTTAAACCCCATCCAGAGATTTTTGTGAAGAGTGAATCGGTTCGCAAGCGCTTCACCAGAATCCTGGAATGTAACATCCGCATTATTCTTCAGCGTTTGTCCGATTCTGTGGCGGTGTATAACCGACGCAGCTACATCGAAGTGACTTCGAAAGATGACAGCATTCGCGATCAGGTGCTGGCGGTGCTGACGCAGACTCCGGGTATCCACCATTCGCTGGAAGTCAAACAGACCGAATTCAAGGACATGCACGACATCTATGAGCAGACGTTGGCGCATGTTGCCGATCAACTCGAAGACAAGACCTTCTGTGTCCGCGCGAAGCGGACTGGTAAGCATGATTTCACGTCTATTGATCTTGAGCGCTATGTGGGCGGCGGTCTGAACCAGGCCGTTGCCTCGGCGTCGGTGAAGCTGAAAAACCCGGACGTGACGGTTAACATCGAGGTTGAGAACGAGAAGTTGAACCAGATCCTGGCGCGCCATAAAGGGCTGGGCGGCTTCCCGCTGGGCACGCAGGAAGATGTCCTGAGCCTGATCTCCGGGGGCTTTGACTCCGGGGTGTCGAGCTACCTGCATATCAAGCGCGGCAGCAAGGTGCATTACTGTTTCTTCAATCTGGGTGGCCCGGCGCATGAAATCGGCGTGAAGCAGGTGGCTCACTACCTGTGGAAGAAGTATGGCTCCTCGGCCAAAGTGAAATTCATTGCGATTGATTTTGAGCCGGTGGTGGCGGAAATCCTGGAAAAAGTCGATGACGGCCAGATGGGCGTGATCCTGAAGCGGATGTTCATGCGCGCGGCCGGCCAGGTGGCGGAGCGTTTCGGGATCCAGGCGCTGGTGACCGGTGAGGCACTGGGCCAGGTTTCCAGCCAGACCCTGACCAACCTGCGCCATATTGATAACGTGACCGACACGCTGATCCTGCGTCCGCTGATCAACTGGGATAAAGAAGACATTATCAACGTGGCCCGTGAGATCGGCACCGAAGATTTTGCCAAGACGATGCCGGAATTTTGCGGCGTGATATCGAAAAGCCCGACCGTGAAAGCCGTGAAAGAGAAGCTGGAAGCGGAAGAAGCCAAGTTTGACTTTGCGGTGCTGGATCGCGTGGTGACCGAAGCCCGGGTGATCGATATCCGTGATATCGAGAAAGAGAGCCAGGAGCAGGCGCCGGAAATCGAGCTGGTGGATCAGATTGACGCCGATGCCATCGTCCTGGATATCCGCAGCCCGGATGAAGAAGACGAGAATCCGCTGGAGCTGGAGAACATCGAGGTTCGGCATCTGCCGTTCTACAAGCTGGCTACCCAGTTTGGCGATCTGCCGCAGGATAAAACTTACCTGCTGTACTGTGACCGCGGGGTGATGAGCCGTCTGCAGGCGCTGTACCTGAAAGAAAACGGGTTTGAGAACGTGAAGGTGTACCGTCCGTAAGACGTCTTGCGGTTCTTCGCGATAAAAAAACGAGAGCTTCGGCTCTCGTTTTTGTTTTCAGGCCCTGAACATTGCGGTGAAGACGGCTGTGGTGTCGGCGTCTTTCCGGCATTGCTGGCGGTGGCAGGAAGCGCTTACTTTCGCGGCAGCACGGTGTAGTGCATATTCGGCCAGACGACCATCGGCTCGGCGACTTCGGCGGCCAATGCCTTGCTAGCCAGATGGCCGATGATTTCAAACGCAAACTCCTGTGCCGTGCCCGGTCCCTGGCTGGTCAGCAGACGGTGGTTGATATCATAGACCACGCGTTTGCTCCGGCGGCGGGCTTCCGGAATTTGCTCCAGGAAGGCCGGGTGTGCCGTCATCAGGGCGTTCGGAAACAGATTGTGGTGCTCCAATACCACTGCCGGGGCGGCGCAGATAGCGGCAACCAGCTTGCCGTCATACTTATGTTGGTTGACAAACTCGACCAGCAGCGGGCTGTCGCGGAAACATTCGGCCCCGGCGACACCGCCCGGCAGGACGACACAGTCAAACGGCTCGTCGGCAATGGCTACCAGCGCGACGTCGGCGACCAGCTTGATCCCGCGAGAGCCGGCCATGATCAATGCCCCGTCGGAAGCGACACTGGCAGTGGTGACCTGAAAACCGGCCCGGATCAGAATATCGATGGTGGTGACGGCTTCCATCTCTTCGCTGCCGGGGGCGATACAGACGGCAACTTTAATCGGGCGCTGCTGCTCCTCATGCGTCATGGTGTTGTTGCTCCAGTTGTTTGATTTGTTGCCACAGCCGGGTATTTTCCGGAACCGCAATCCCGTGTTCCTGTGCCCGGTCAATCAGATATCCCGTAATATAGTCGATTTCCGTCGGCCGGTGCTGAGAAATGTCCTGATTCATCGACGAATAGTTTCCGGCGGTATTGTTTATCACCTGATCGACCTGGTGGCGCAGGGTGGTGCGGTCGCAGGCGATCCCTTCGGCATTCATCACGGCCGCAACCTCTGTGCAGATGGCATCCAACTGCTGGTGGTACCTGGCCTGCGCCAGCTCCCCGTTGCGGCACTGCATCATGGCGGTGAGCGGATTGATCGCACAGTTGATGGCCAGCTTTTGCCACAGCGGGATCAGGATATGCTCATGCCACTGGCAGGGTGGCAGCGCCTGGTTCAGCAGCCCGGCAAGTACAGCCTGTGCTTTGCCGCTGGCGTTGATCGCCCCGATCCAGGTTTGCCCCAGCCCGGTATGGTTGAGTTGCCCCGAGGTCGGGCGATAGGCTGCCTGGGCAGTTGTGGCATACAGCAGCGGGTTGTCCGGCAGCAACGCTGAGACATTTTTATGAGTACCCATCCCGTTGTGCATCACGATGACCGGTGTGCGGGACGGCAAATACGGCAAAATGGATGTGAGTGCTTGCTCAACCTGGAATGCTTTCACGGTGAGTAACACCGCGTCGGCTTGCTGTAATTGCGCGGGCTGGTTGGCGGCAAAGGTATAGTGCTGCGGGGGTGTTTGCGCCAGGGGATTGAAGGTCAGGGACAGCTCAGAGGCGCTATCCCGGGTCCAGAATTGGACGGCATGGTATTGGCTCAGGTGACATCCCCATAAGCGGCCAATCGCACCGGCGCCGACAATGGTCAGGTTCAACTCGGGTATCCTTTCTTGGTCAGATCTGCCGTCAGCATACCATGTTCTTGGGCCGCCGTTGACTGGAGGGGGCACGTCCGGGTTGTGCCGTTTGCGCTGAAAGGAGCGGATCAGAATTTGTAGTTGGCCGAGAGGTAATGACCAAAGCCGGTGGTATCGCCGGCAAAACCCCCGTCTTTAAACAGGGCCATGTTGTGGTAGTACTTCAGGCCGTAGCCGAAGGCCCATTGCGGGGTATGGTAGTAGATGCCATTGAACCATTCGATGGCGGTGGTGGTCCGGTTGATATCATCGGAAATTTTCGAGGCACCGAATTTATAGTCCAGATACCCTTGGTAGGTGACGAAGTCGCCACTGCTGAGGGTCAGCCAGGGTTTGAACCAGTTGGTGGAAACCATATAGCCATCCCACTCACCTTCATTGGCGGCACCGAAATTTTCCCGCACATAGCGGGCATAGGTATTGAGGCCGACTTTGCCGAACCAGGGCACCTGCACATCAGACCCAAGGCCGATATAGTGTTCAAACAGTGCGTTGTCACCGACATTGGTCAAGGTGGAAATATAGAGCTCCATCACCGGGCCGAAGGATAGATCGGTGCCGCTGATCCCATCTAAAGAGAAGCGGGGAGCAAATTTAAAGAAGAAGTTGTCGGCAAAGTCGTCACTGCCTTCCTGCTTGTTGCGATCGGAGTTGCTGGAGTTGAGCACATCAAACACATCCAGGTAACCATAGAGATCCAGCCAACCAGAGCGGCCGCCGAATTCCATCTCGAAATAGGTATCGTCCTGGAATCCGAAGGGGATCCGGTTGTTGATGCTCTGCATCAGATTAAGGGTGAACCACTTGTAATCATTTTTATGGATATCGTCGGAGTAATCGACGGCACTGCTGGTGCCCGGCAGGGCAAGGGCGGCACCAACACTGAGAGCAGCCAAAGTTCTGTTCATAATGAGTTCTCGCTAGCCAAATGCCATTGCTTCGGGTGTCTGCGGATGACCGGTTGGGCCATCGCAGAAGCCCTGTTCAGCGCGCTGTTATAGAAATGAAATGGGCACGCTTCTATTAGCAAAGGCTAGCGTATTCTTTCCCGGCCGGTTGACTGTCTTAAGGTTAAGGCGTGATTCTTAATCACCGGGCAGTGTCGCAAGGGGAAAAATTGAGAATAATGAAAGAGAAAACGGGGTTGTCTTGAAAATAAGGATCCTCTTAACATTGAGAGCGCAAAAAAAAAAGCACCCACAGTGTGGGTGCTTTTCAGGATATAGCTGTCTGGAACTTAGAACTTGTAAGTTACAGAAACATAGTGGCCGACGCCTGTAGACTTGAAGCCATCAGAGTCTTTGATACCGTAGATGTCTTTGTAGGCTTTCAGGCCGTAACCCACAGCGTAGCGATCAGAGTGCCAGTACAGGCCGTTGAACATTGCACCACCGCTGCTCGCGCCGCCAGTGTTCGGGCCATCGTCCAGGCCAAATTCGTAATCGATGTAACCTTGGTAAGACAGGAAGCTGCCATTCTCGAAGAAGTAGAATGGTTTGAACCAGTTCGTTGCAAGGTGGTAACCATTCCACTCATGGTCGTTACCGCGGTAAGACGCATACAGGTTCAGACCGATTTTGCCTAGCCATGGTACGTTTACGTCAGAACCCAGACCGATTTTCTGGTTGTTAACACCTGCGTTACCACCCCATTCCATCAGTGTCGCAACATATAGTTCCTGTACTGGACCGAACGACAGATCTTTACCGGTCACGGCATCCAGAGAAACACGCGGTGCGAATTTCATGAACATTTTTTCTGCGCCAGCTTTGTCGCTGTCTTTATCGCTGCTCAGGTTGAATACGTCAACGTAACCGTACAGGTCGAAGATGCCAGAGCGGCCACCGAATTCCATTTCCATGTAATCGTGGTCTGATTCACCTGGCAGTTCATTGATGGCGTACATCAGGTTGAATTGTGACCAGCTGTAGTCGTTCTTGTGGATGTCGTCAGAATAATCGGCGGCGTTAACAGTGGCCGGCAGTGCTGTTGCTGCCAGCACGCTCAGTGCTGCTAGGGATTTGCGCATGGGTAAACTCTCGCTCATTGTGTATTGGTATCAGGCTCTTTTGCGGCCTGTTTCGTTGTGGAGGTGATTCTATGGTTTTATGTCACCATTGGGAATGTAACGATTGCGCAATCATTTGCTAATTGTGATCACGATCTTTTGAAAACGATTACATTTCCAGTGTTTAGTGATCGTGATCGTCATTTTTGATGTTTTCAGTGATATTTTTCTGAACTAAGTGATAAATCCATCATCTAATGGCGACTTTTGGCACCGGTTTTCACGCTCTGGCATGCGGAAATAAAAAAGGGAGATGTTTGTCGTCAACAAAACACCTCCCCAATGCCCGGTCATGCGCGGATGTTGGCGGGTTAGGTCACTTCTGAACGGGGTTGCACACTGACTTTCTGGCGTCGGCTGACGGTATAAATCAGCATCAGCACCGGCAAGCCGATCAGGGCTGTGGCGAAGAAAAAGACGTTGTAGCCGAAGTTGTCGACAAACATGCCCGAGAAACCGGCAATGAATTTCGGGAACAGCAGCATGATGGAGCTGAACAGGGCATATTGGGTGGCGGAAAAGGCAACGTTGGTCAGGCTGGACATATAGGTAATAAACGCTGCGGTGGCAATGCCGGCGCTGAGGTTATCTACCGAGATCACCAGGGTCAGCATGCTCAGGCTGTTGCCCAGATAGGTGAAAATCATGAACAGGATATTGGTGGCAGCGGCCAGGACTGCCCCCAGGGCTAGGATCCGCAGAGTGCCGAACTTGCTGACCAGGATACCGCCCAGGCCTGCCCCGAGCAGGGTCATGATCACCCCGTAGATTTTGGAGACGGAAGCGACTTCGGTTTTGCTAAAGCCCATATCGACATAAAAAGCATTGGCCATGACACCCATCACCACATCCGAGATCCGATAGGTCCCGATGAGCACCAGGATCACCAGCGCTTCGCGACCGTAGCGGGTAAAGAAATCCTGGAACGGCAGCACCGCCGCAGTATAGAACCAGGCCGTCAGGCGGGCCGGAATCGCCGGCATGCCTTTGTCGCGCAATTGCTGGCGCATCTGGCGCTCAAGGTTGTCTACCGCTGAGTTATCGATGGTCGGTTCGTGAATGCACAGGGCCGTGATCAAGCCCACCAGCATCAGCCCGGCCATAGAGAAATAGGCGACTTGCCAGCCATGGGCATTGTATTCGGTGTCGGAGCCGAACCAGGCGGCCAGGGCCATGGCCCCAGCGCCTGCGGTGATCATGGCCAGACGGTAGCCGGTCATATAGGCCGCGGCGAGTGCGGCCTGCAGTCGCTCCGAAGCCATTTCAATCCGGTAGGCATCGATGACGATATCCTGCGAGGCTGAGGAGAAGGCTACGATGACGGCGAAGATCGCCAGTTGGATCAGATCAATCTGAGGGTTGCTGACGGCCATGCCGTAGAGCGAAGCGATGATCAGCAGTTGGGAGAACACCATCCAGCCCCGGCGGCGGCCCAGTAAGTGCGACAGGAACGGCACCGGAAACCGGTCGATCAGCGGCGACCAAATCCACTTGAAGCCGTAGGCCAGTGCGACCCAACTAAAAAATCCGATATCCGTTCGGCTGACTTCGGCTTCCCTGAGCCAGAAAGACAGGGTGCCGAAGACCAACAGGATCGGCAGGCCGGATGAAAAGCCCAGTGCCAGCATGATCAGGACTTTTTTCTCCAGATAGACCCGCCAGCCCTGGCGATTGTCCGCGAGTGGTTGCGACATGGTTCCCTCAGTATTGATTGTGTTGTGTTTACGAGCTTCGATTATAAGGCGAAGTCGCTTCGAACTTCAGTAAAATGCGGGTAAAAAGATGATGGGGTGAGATCCGGGTCGGGGCGGGCCATCCGCTATGGCCGGATCCCCTGCATTTTCGCCAGGTGTTCACCGATCCCAAGTAAAAACTGGGCGGTTGACGTAACTTTGAATTGGATAAAATGGTTGCCCAGCAACTCGTGCTCCTCCAGCGATTCGAGTAAATGCAGCAGGTACCAGTAAGCGGATTCATACCGGTTGGCTGGTGTTCCGGCGGGGACCGACAACTTCCACCAGTCATGGAGGTGCTCGGTGCAGGTTTTCTTCAGAGAATCGTAACTGGCTTCGCCGCAAAGCACACCAAGTGCGCTCAGAGCCAGGGCCGGGGCGTAATCTGAAATGTGCTGATCGACCTGTCGGTTAGGCGTTTCAGGTTGGGAGGAAATCAGTCTGAGCATAGGGGCCACCTGGTCGTTGCGGTAGGCGAACGACCAGGTGACGTTTACCTACTTTTTGAGAATCTTTATTTCTTTAATAACTATAGGTTGCTGCGGGACATCTTTCATACCCATCGAGCGAACGGTTGTGGTAGGAATTTCAGCCATTTTTTCAATAACTGAGAACCCCTTCACAACTTTGCCGAACACGGCGTAGCCCGGTTGGTTGCCGCGGGCATCCAGGAACGCATTGTTGTTGTAGTTGATGAAGAACTGACGGGTGGCAGAGTCCGGTACGTTGGTACGGGCCATCGCGATGGTGGCACGGTCATTCTTCAGACCATTGGTGGACTCGTTTTTAATCGGCGGGTAGGTATCCCGTCGGTTCAGATCCTGATCGAAGCCGCCGCCCTGAGCCATAAAACCCGGGATCACGCGGTGAAAAATGGTGCCGATATAACTGCCGTCTTCAACGTAGCGCAGAAAGTTCTGACTTGAGATCGGCGCACTTTTCTCATCCAGCTGAATCGTAAAGTCACCCAAATTGGTGGAAACCAGGACTTGGGTCGCGGCGCTGACCGGCAGGGCGATACTCAGAAGCAGGGCTAATAAGGCCTGACGCATTACAGTTTCTCCTGCAGGTAGCTGTTGAGTTCCGGATCAGCGTAGATGTCTTTCAGCACCGCAGTGATCAGGTTATTCAGCGCCAGTTCCATATCTTCTACGGAAGCGCTCATGGCACCGTTACGCTCCGACTTCCCGGCGTAGCGTTTGACAAACTTCCCGGTCGGGGTTTCAACCACCAGTTGCAGTTGTAGTTTGCTGCTCAGTTCATGGCTCATCACACTGTGCTTCACGTTGACCATGGCTTCCAGGATATCCAGACGCAGGGTGCCTTTGCTGTCCTGGGTAATGCTGTAGCCTTGCGAGCTCAGTTGGCGGGACAGGGCATCTTCCAGAGTGATCCGCAAGTTTTGGGAGGCATGCAGCGGCTGAACATTCTGGCGGCCGCTGTCAACCACGGCCACGAATTGGGCAGTGCGCAGATCACGGCTTTCCAGATTCAGCGTTTTCCCGGACGTGCTCGGTTGCTGGGCAATGACAGGCGTCGGGTTCAGGGTGAGCTGTGGCTCGGATGGTGCCGAGCAGGCGGTCAGCGCCATCACGGAGGCGGCAATAAGAAGCTTTTTCATCGATTTCTCTATCCTTAACAAACTGCGGCGGAATTGAGCGCCGCAACAGTGTATGTAAATGTCAAAATTATTTTCTGGCTTGATAAACCACGAACTTATTGTTCTGGGCAATGACCGATACGTTACCAAATAAACGTTTAAGTTTTCCATCGTAGCCCAGGTGGCGGTTCCCAATCACGATCAGCCGACCCTGAGATGTCAGAACATGCTTTGCATCACAAAACATTTGCCAGGCAATGTGATCGGTAATGGTGGTTTGCTGATGGAACGGCGGGTTGCACAGGACGACATCGGCGCTGTCGGGCTGAAAGCCGCTCAGGCAGTTGTTCACCGTGGCGGTCAGTTGCGTCGGATCCGGCAAATTCAGCGCGGTATTGGCCTGGCACGACGCTACGGCCATGTAGCTTTCATCGACACAGGTGACCCTGGCTTTCGGATTGAGCTGGGCAGCTTTAATGCCAATCACGCCGTTACCGCAACCTAAGTCAATGATGTGCAGCGGGTGATCGTGGCTGGGAATATGCTCTAACAGCAACCGCGCCCCGATATCCAGGCTGTCACCTGAGAAGACATTGGCATGGTTGGTGAGGGTCAGACCGTGCTCCGGGACTTCCCAGCGCAGCGGCTCCGGCAGTGGTTGTGCCAGCGCCGGGTTCACCTCGCAGAATATGAGCCGGGCTTTTTTCACCGCCAGTGAGGTTTTGGTTTGGCCCAGATATTTTTCAAACAGTTTCAGGGTTGAAGTATGAATGTCCTTGGCTTTGGCCGCAGCGATCACGGTGCAGTCTGCAGGCAGTTTCTGGCAGAGCTGCTGGAGCTGCCAGGTGAGCAGGCGGTTGGTTTTCGGCAGCTTGAGCAATACCAGCTGCGGGTTCTCCGGCAGCTCGGCCAGGCAGTCGATGATATTGACGGCAGGGCGCTGGTTAGCTTCCAGATTGGCCAGACACCCCTGATGGGCGATATAGGAGTCCGTGACGCAAGTCACCGGCCCTTGATTGGCAAACCAGCAGCTGAGCGCGCCGAAACTGTCGTTCATGATCAGGATCGGACGGGCGGGATCCAGGGTGATGTCCTGGTCATGGACGTGGTTGATAAGGTACTCATCTGCGGCGTCCCATGCCTGGAGCGTTTCATTTGTTCTGGTCGGGAAACGCTTGAGGGTCAGCGTTTGCCCATGCAGGTTGAGCTCTGGTTTCATTGCCGGTTACTTTCAGGTATGTTTACAGTTTGGTTATCTATTTTCGCAGAACATGCCTGCGCTGCAAACTAAAACCCTTGCCGAGTCACTGATTTCAGTCATTCTTCCTGCCGAACTGCACTGGGACTGAACCCGATTCGGTCGCTTTGACGGCTCGTTTGGTGGGGCTATTGAGGGCGTGAGTTCAAGCGAAGGGAAACAGGTCAGCGCTGAAGGTGAGAGTTATGATCCAGGATCGCATTACAGAAAAATTGTATCAGGCATTTGCCCCGGTACACCTTGAAGTCATCAATGAAAGCTACATGCACAATGTCCCGGCCGGGTCGGAAAGCCACTTTAAAGTGGTGATTGTCAGCACGCAGTTCGACGGACAGCGTCTGATTGGGCGCCATCGTGCGGTTAATACGGTGCTGGCCGATGAGCTGGCCAATCATATTCATGCCCTGGCGATCCATACCTATACCGACAGTGAATGGCAAGCCCAGCAAGGGCAAGCACCCGATTCCCCGGCGTGTCGCGGCGGCAGTAAACTGGGCTGACGAGACTCGGCCTGAGCACGGCAGCGCAGTCGTGTCAACGCGGCGCAATCCTACCGTCCAGACTCGGACCTGTTTGACTGGTCCGACGTTTCAAAGTTTGAGATAGCGGGCAATATTCGTGTCCGCAATCGCGTATGATAAGTCCTTGATCGTTTCTGATCTCAATTCTGTGCCTGCGGGTGTGAGCTTGTCGGAGTGGACTGGCTATACTGGTTTAGGCGTGTTCTTGCTGAGCGCGGCAGTCGTGGCGCTGTGACGAAAGGCCCGGAATGGGGACTCGTTCAGTGGGCCTTCAGGTCAAGCAGGAGATCATTGAGTGAAAATCAAGCAAAAGGATATTGCATGATGAGACGTTGTCGTCAGTGGTTACTTGGCATGCTGTGCGTACTCACCCTGGCCGCTTGCAGCGAACCGGGCGGCGAGGGCGAAACATCGGCAGCCAAGGCTGTCGAATGGAAGCTGGTAACCTCCTGGCCTAAAGGATTTCCCGGAATGGGGGTGGCGCCGGAGCGATTTGCTGACACGGTGAACCGGCTCAGCGATGGCCGCCTGGTGATCCGGGTCTATGGTGCCGGTGAGCTGGTGCCAAGTTTCGATGTTTTCAATGCCGTATCGAAAGGTACGGTACAGATGGGCCATTCGGCCGCGTTCTATTGGCAGGAGAAGATTCCGGCCGCGCCATTTTTTTCATCCGTCCCTTTTGGACTCTCTGCACAGGAAATGAACGCCTGGCTTCACTACGGCGGTGGTTTGGCGCTGTGGCAGTCGCTCTATGAGCCATACGGGGTCGTTCCGATGGCGGGCGGCAATACCGGCGCTCAGATGGGGGGCTGGTTTAACAAAGAAATTCAGACCATGGATGATCTCAAGGGGCTGAAGATGCGTTTACCGGGATATGGCGCGGATGTGTTCAAGCGGGCTGGTGGGATTCCGGTCAGTCTGTCCGGTGGGGAGCTCTTTACGGCGCTGGAGACCGGGGCGATCGACGCCGCGGAGTGGGTCGGCCCCTATAATGATTTAGCATTCGGTTTACATAATGCCGCGAAATACTACTATTACCCAGGGTGGCAGGAGCCCAGTACCACCCTCGAGTTTCTGGTCAATCAGCAGGCGTTACAAAGTTTACCGGATGATTTGCAACAATTGGTGATCACGGCAGCCCGGGCAGTGAACCAGGATCTGCTGGATGAGTACACGGTGAAGAATATGCAGGCGCTGGATGTGCTGGTCCACGAGCATGATGTGGCGTTGCGGCGCTTTCCGGCTCCGGTCCTGGCAGAACTGCAGCGACTGACCCGGGAATTGCTGGTGGAAAAAAGCGAAAATGACCCGGTGTTGGCTCGAATTTACGCGTCATACCGGCAGTTTCAGGCTGATACCCAGTTGTATAACCGGGTATCGTCTGGCGAAATTGTGAACGGCAATTAACATCTTGTGACAGATTATAACCAAACGAAATGGGGCTGTGTTGCCCCATTATTGTAGGTGTTTTCACTTTATTGGATTTTTGTTAAAGACGTGTCTGTCATGAGAATGTTTTGATAAATCGACCAACAGTTCACAATTGTGCGTTGGCTCAAATTTACAGCCTTATAAATGTGTTGCGTTTGAAATCTTCGCTGATTTTCACCGCGTTTAGCGTGGTTTGGCATAGTAAAAAGCCGTGGATTAATGATAGAATCGCGGCCTCAAATTATTCGTCACAGAGGCTGTGATCGATAAGTAAATAGGATGTTGCGGTGCCGGCGGTGTTCCAGCTGGTTTCGGACGAAGGAAAGTCGTGTCTAAATTACGCAATAGAAAATTCTTTTTCCCTTTAATGTAGTGCAAGTGCGTATGATTACAATAAAAAAGGGTTTGGATATCCCAATTGCAGGGACTCCTGCCCAGGCGATAAATGATGGTAAAGCCATCACACGAGTCGCCTTGCTTGGCGAAGAATATGTTGGTATGCGTCCTACAATGCATACCCGCGTAGGGGATGTAGTGAAAAAAGGTCAGATTCTTTTTGAAGATAAAAAGAATCCTGGCGTGAAGTTCACTGCACCAGCCAGCGGCAAGGTCGTTGAAATCAACCGTGGCGCGAAGCGCGTGCTGCAATCCGTTGTGATTGAAGCCGAAGGCGACGAGCAGGTCACATTTAACCGCTACGAAGCAGACCAGCTGACCCAGCTGGATCGCAATGCGATTGTTGAGCAGTTGGTTGAATCTGGCATGTGGACCGCGCTGCGGACCCGTCCGTTCAGCAAGGTGCCTGCCATCGACGCTGAAACCCAGGCGATTTTCGTCACTGCCATGGATACCAATCCGCTGGCAGCGAACCCGGAAATCATCATCAATGAGCAGAGCGACGCGTTTGTGGCCGGTCTGACACTGCTGTCAAAACTGACCAGCGGGAAGGTGATGGTTTGTAAATCAGGCGCCAGCCTGCCGCGTTCGAAGCAGTCGAATGTCGAAGAGCATGTCTTCAACGGTCCGCACCCTGCGGGTCTGGTCGGCACGCACATCCACACTCTGTTCGGCGCTGACATGCACAACGTCGCATGGCACATCAACTATCAGGACGTGATCGCTTTCGGTCAACTGTTCCTGACCGGTGCACTATACACCGACCGTGTGGTTTCTCTGGCAGGTCCTGCCGTGAATACCCCGCGTCTGGTTCGTACCACCCTGGGTGCTTCGATTGAGCAACTGACGGATGCCGAGCTGATGCCTGGCGAACTGCGTGTGCTGTCTGGCTCTGTGCTGAACGGTAAGCATGCTGCGGGTCCTCAAGCCTACCTGGGTCGTTACCATCTGCAGGTGACTGCGCTGCGTGAAGGCCGTGAAAAAGAGTTCATGGGCTGGATTGCGCCAGGTAAGAACAAGTTCTCGGTCACCCGTGCGTTCCTGAGCCAGTTCTTCCCAAGCCAGTTGTTTAACATGACCACGTCAACCAACGGTTCTGAGCGTTCGATGGTGCCAATCGGCAACTACGAGCGTGTGATGCCGCTGGACATCGAGCCGACCTTACTATTGCGTGACCTGTGTGCTGGTGACAGTGACAGTGCTCAGCAACTGGGTGCGCTGGAGCTTGACGAAGAAGATCTGGCACTGTGTACGTTTGTATGCCCAGGTAAGTATGAGTTCGGTCCTCTGCTGCGTGAGTGTCTGGACAAGATTGAGAAGGAAGGGTAATTCATGAGCCTCAAGAATTTCCTAGAGCAAATCGAGCCCCATTTTGAGCCGGGCGGTAAGCACGAGAAGTGGTTTGCGCTGTATGAAGCGGTTGCCACGTTGTTGTATACCCCAGGTCAAGTGACGCGTACCGGTGCTCACGTGCGTGACAACATCGATCTGAAACGTATCATGATCATGGTGTGGTTCGCGGTTTTCCCAGCTATGTTCTGGGGCATGTACAACACCGGTCACCAAGCAATTGTTGCGCTGAACCACATGTATGCTGGTGAGCAACTGGCTGCGGTGATTGCCGGCGACTGGCACTACTGGCTGACGCAAATGCTGGGTGGAACCCTGGCAGCCGATGCGGGCTGGGGCAGCAAAATGCTGCTGGGTGCAACCTTCTTCCTGCCGATTTACGCGACAGTATTTGCTGTCGGTGGTATCTGGGAAGTCCTGTTCTGTATGGTCCGTAAGCACGAAGTGAACGAAGGCTTCTTCGTTACTTCGATCCTGTTTGCACTGATCGTGCCGCCAACACTACCACTATGGCAAGCAGCTCTGGGGATCACCTTCGGTGTTGTTGTTGCAAAAGAAATCTTTGGTGGTACAGGCCGTAACTTCCTGAACCCTGCATTGGCAGGCCGTGCGTTCCTGTTCTTCGCATACCCGGCTCAGATCTCTGGTGATCTGGTCTGGACTGCGGCAGACGGCTTCTCTGGCGCGACTGCGCTGAGCCAGTGGGCGAACGGTGGTCAGGCTGCGTTGATCAACACGGTAACTGGCGAAGCGATTAGCTGGATGGACGCGTTCATCGGCCGCATTCCTGGTTCAATTGGTGAAGTATCGACGCTGTTCATCGTCCTGGGTGGTGCCATGATCGTGTTCATGGGGATTGCTTCCTGGCGCATCATTGCCGGTACCATGATTGGTATGGTCGCGACAGCAACCCTGTTTAACATCATCGGTTCTGACACCAACGCAATGTTCAGCATGCCTTGGCACTGGCACCTGGTTCTGGGTGGCTTTGCATTCGGGATGATGTTCATGGCGACCGACCCTGTCTCTGCTGCTTTCACCAATAAAGGTAAATGGTGGTACGGTGCACTGATCGGTGTGATGGCTGTTCTGGTTCGTGTGGTGAACCCGGCATTCCCTGAAGGGATGATGCTGGCAATCCTGTTTGCAAACCTATTTGCACCTCTATTTGACAACCTAGTAGTTCAGGGCAACATCAAGCGGAGGCTAGCACGTCATGTCAAGTAATAACGATAGCATTAAAAAGACGCTGATTGTTGTTATCGCACTGAGCCTGGTGTGCTCGATCGTGGTATCAGCTGCGGCGGTTGCTCTGCGTCCACTACAGCAGAAAAATGCTGTGCTTGACGTTCAGCGCAATATCCTTTCTGTTGCCGGTCTTCTCCAAGAAGGCATCAACGTACCAGAGACTTACGAGCAGTTCATCGAGCCACGGCTGGTTGATCTGAACACAGGCAACTTTGTAGAGTCTGTGGACGGTCAAAATGCCGCTCAGTACGATCAGCGCAATGCCGCGAAAACGCCGGCACAGTCTGAGAAGCTGGATCCGGCCGTTGACTTCGGTAAAATCATTCGCCGTGCCAACGTGGCCAAGGTATACCTGGTTCGCGATGACAACAACGGTGTTGAGAAAGTGATCCTGCCGGTTCACGGTAATGGCCTGTGGTCGATGATGTACGCGTTTGTGGCAGTCGAAACTGACGGCAACACGGTTTCAGGCATCACTTACTACCAGCAGGGTGAAACTGCCGGTCTGGGTGGTGAAGTTGTGAATCCGAGATGGCGTGCACAGTGGGAAGGCAAGAAACTGTATGATGAAAACGGTAAACCTGCCATCCGTGTCGTGAAAGGCGGTGCACCAGCCGGTAGTGAGCATGGTGTAGATGCGCTGTCTGGTGCGACGTTGACCAGTACCGGTGTCGAGAATACCTTCAAATTCTGGCTGGGTGAAAATGGCTTCGGTCCGTTCCTGGCGAAGGTTCGTGAAGGAGGCCTGAACAATGGCTGATACTAAAGAAATGAAGAAGGTTCTGTTTGGACCGCTGATCAGTAATAACCCGATCGCCCTGCAGATCCTGGGTGTGTGTTCTGCCCTGGCAGTGACCACCAAACTGGAAACAGCGTTTGTAATGACGCTGGCGGTAACCTTCGTAACGGCGTTTTCGAACTTTTTCGTATCGCTGATCCGTAACCACATTCCAAACAGCGTGCGTATTATTGCCCAGATGGCAATCATCGCCTCTCTGGTAATCGTGGTTGACCAGATACTGAAAGCCTATGTTTACGATATTTCGAAGCAGCTTACTGTATTTGTTGGTCTGATCATTACCAACTGTATCGTTATGGGGCGTGCAGAAGCATACGCCATGAAATCAGCACCGCTGCCATCGCTGCTTGATGGTATCGGGAACGGTCTGGGTTACGGCTTCGTCCTGATCACTGTCGGTTTCTTCCGTGAGCTGCTGGGCTCCGGCAAACTGTTCGGTGCACAGGTTCTGCCTCTGATTTCAGAAGGTGGCTGGTATCAGCCGAACGGCATCATGCTGCTGGCACCGTCTGCTTTCTTCCTGATCGGTTTCCTGATCTGGACGATTCGTACCTTCCGTCCTGAACAAGTAGAAGCGAAGGAGTAAGGGGAACATGGAACATTATCTAAGCCTGCTGGTTCGTTCGATTTTCATCGAGAACATGGCGCTGTCATTCTTCCTGGGTATGTGTACCTTCCTGGCGGTATCCAAGAAAGTAAAGACGTCTTTCGGTCTGGGTGTAGCAGTAACGGTTGTACTGACCATTTCTGTACCGGTGAACAACCTGGTTTACAACCTGTTGCTGAAAGATGGCGCGCTGGTTCAAGGTGTTGATCTCACCTTCCTGAACTTCATCACCTTCATTGGTGTTATCGCGGCGCTGGTACAGATTCTGGAAATGATTCTGGACCGCTTCTTCCCGCCGCTATATAACGCGCTGGGTATTTTCCTACCGCTGATCACAGTAAACTGTGCGATCTTCGGTGGTGTATCTTTCATGGTGCAGCGTGACTATAACTTTGCTGAATCTGTGGTTTACGGCTTCGGTTCTGGTATCGGTTGGATGCTGGCAATCGTTGCGCTTGCGGGTATCCGCGAGAAGATGAAGTACTCTGATGTTCCTGCGGGTCTGCGTGGCCTGGGCATCACCTTCATCTCTGTCGGCCTTATGGCGTTGGGCTTTATGTCCTTCTCCGGTGTTCAGCTGTAAACAGGATAAAAGGAATAATCAATGGATATTATTCTTGGCGTAGTCATGTTCACCCTGATTATCCTGGCTTTGGTTTTAGTGATTCTGTTCGCTAAATCCAAGCTGGTACCATCAGGTGACATTACTATCTCAGTCAATGGCGACCCGGAAAAAGCGATTACAACCGCTGCGGGTGGCAAGCTGCTAGGTGTTCTGGCAGGAAACGGTATCTTCGTATCATCTGCCTGTGGTGGCGGTGGTTCATGTGGCCAGTGCCGCGTGAAAGTGAGATCAGGTGGCGGTGATATTCTGCCGACTGAGCTTGACCACATCACCAAAGGTGAAGCCCGTGAAGGCGAGCGTCTGGCCTGTCAGGTCAACGTGAAGACCGACATGGACATCGAACTGCCTGAAGAAATCTTCGGCGTGAAGAAGTGGGAATGTACGGTTATCTCGAACGATAACAAAGCGACATTCATCAAAGAGCTGAAATTGCAAATTCCGGATGGCGAGTCAGTACCATTCCGTGCTGGTGGTTACATCCAGATTGAAGCGCCGGCTCACCACGTGAAATATGCCGATTACGATATTCCGCAGGAATACCGTGAGGACTGGGATAAGTTCAACCTGTTCCGCTACGAGTCTAAAGTCAATGACGAGACGATTCGTGCGTACTCTATGGCGAACTACCCGGAAGAACATGGCATCATCATGCTGAACGTGCGTATCGCAACGCCGCCGCCGAACAATCCAAATGTACCACCAGGCATCATGTCTTCTTACATCTGGTCACTGAAAGCGGGTGACAAGTGTACGATTTCTGGTCCGTTTGGTGAGTTCTTCGCAAAAGACACCGATGCAGAGATGGTCTTCGTGGGCGGTGGTGCAGGTATGGCACCAATGCGTTCTCACATCTTCGATCAGCTGAAGCGTCTGAACTCTACGCGTAAGATGTCGTTCTGGTACGGCGCCCGTTCTAAGCGCGAAATGTTCTACGTAGAAGACTTCGACATGCTGCAGGCCGAAAACGATAACTTCGTTTGGCACTGTGCCCTGTCTGATCCGCTACCGGAAGACAACTGGGATGGTTACACAGGCTTCATCCATAACGTGCTTTATGAAAACTACCTGAAAGATCATGAAGCACCGGAAGACTGTGAATACTACATGTGTGGTCCACCAATGATGAACGCAGCCGTGATCGGCATGCTGAAAGACCTTGGTGTTGAAGACGAAAACATCCTGCTGGATGACTTCGGTGGCTAATTAGCCTGACCCATGCAAAGACTGGCTGACCCTTCCGGGGTCAGCCTTTTTTCGTCCTGTAGCTTGCAGCGATTTGCTGCTTTTATCGGTGCATGGCAGTTTTGCACTTGTGTACAGTTGGAGTTGTTGAATGAAGACGTTCTTGAGCAAATGTATGCTCTTGTTGGCCCTTGTGGTGACCTTATCCGCCTGTAGTGATCAGCGTGATATGATCCACCTAAACGGTTCGACCATGGGGACCTATTACTCGATTAAGTTGATTAAGCAGGAAGGCTTACCCCCTGCGACAGACATTCAGGCCGAGATTGATCGTCGGCTAGAGCTGGTTAATGATCAGATGTCGACCTATCGTAAGCATTCCGAGCTCAGCCAATTTAACCAATCCCGCTCTACTGAGCCGGTGGCGGTCTCGGCGGACACTGCCAAGGTCGTTCGCGAGGCGATTCGCCTGGCAGAGCTGACCGACGGCGCGCTGGATGTTACTATTGGGCCTGTTGTCAATTTGTGGAGTTTCGGTCCGGAAGCCCGTCCGGAAACCACCCCGACGGCAGAGGAAATCGCTACCCGTCAGCGTCAAGTCGGGATCCGTCATCTGTCGGTCCATGGCAATTCGCTGCAAAAGGGTATTCCGGAGCTGTATGTGGATCTGTCCTCGATTGCCAAAGGCTACGGTGTGGATGTGGTCGCCGACTATTTTGAAGAGCTGCAGGTGGCCGATTACCTGGTGGAAATCGGTGGTGAGCTTCGTCTGAAGGGCAACAACCTGGAAGGCACCCCATGGCGAATCGCGATTGAGAAGCCGACCGAGGATGGCAGCCGGGCCGTACAGGAAATTATTGAGCCGGGTGATATGGCGGTTGCAACCTCCGGGGATTACCGAAACTATTTTGAGCAGGACGGCGTCCGTTATTCGCACCTGATTGATCCGAAAACCTGCAAGCCGATCAGCAACCGTGTAGTCTCGGTCAGTGTGCTGCACCCGTCCAGTATGACAGCAGACGCCCTGGCGACCGCATTTTCGGTGATGGGGAAAGAAAAATCTTTGGCCCTGGCAGAGCGGGAGAAATTGCCTGTATTGCTGGTGGTAAAAACTGACGAAGGCTTCAGCGAATATGCTTCGAGCGCTTTTGTCCCTTATTTACAGAAAAAGTAGAGAATTATCATGTTTGTCTATTTAACGACCTTTGCTGTTTTTGTTCTGGTGATCGCGGCGATGGCGGTCGGCTACATTTTCCAGCGTAAAACGGTCAGCGGCAGCTGCGGCGGGCTGGGCAGTATCGGCATCGAGAAGGAATGTGATTGTCCTGAGCCGTGCGATGCGCGTAAACGTCGCGAAGCCCGTGCGGCACGCCAGGCGGAGTGGAAGAAAAATCAGATCCTCTGAGCATCTTTCCCCGAAATCATGATCACAACCCCGGCCATGGCCGGGGTTGCTGTTTTTCCGCTCCGCCACTTCCCACCAGCGTCTTCGCTCTCTATAATATTCACTGTATATAAAAACAGTTACCATCAGGCGTTCGGCATAACAGCCGGGCACCGGTGTAGTACATGAGCGGACATGGCCAACACTCCCTTTTCGACATCGCCGGAGCAACGCAAAATCATCCATGTCGATATGGATTGCTTTTTCGCGGCGGTCGAAATGCGGGATAATCCGGCTCTGCGAGACATCCCCATCGCCATCGGCGGTCGCTCGGAGCAGCGCGGGGTGCTCAGTACCTGTAATTACCTCGCCCGTGAATACGGCGTGCGCTCGGCGATGCCGACGGCCAGAGCCATGCAGCTCTGTCCGCATCTGACCTTGGTCCCGGGACGAATGGAAGCGTATAAATCGGTCTCGCGTGAGATCCGGGCCATTTTCCAGCGCTATACCGACAAAATCGAGCCGCTGTCTCTCGATGAAGCTTACCTGGATGTGACTGATTGCGAGTTATTGCACGGCTCGGCGACCCTGATTGCGCAGGATATTCGCCGGGCAATCCGCGAGGAGCTGGAACTGACGGCATCGGCGGGGATTGCGCCGGTGAAGTTTATTGCCAAGATTGCCTCGGATTTGAATAAGCCGGATGGCCAGTTCGTGGTGACGCCGGACGAAGTGCCGGCGTTTGTTGCTGATCTCAAACTCGAAAAGATACCGGGGGTCGGCAAGGTGACCATTCAAAAGTTGCATGAAAGAGGGCTGTATATCGGCCGGGATGTCCAGCAGTATGATCGGCATTTGCTGCTCAAGCAGTTCGGCAAATTCGGCCAGTCGCTTTGGTCGCGTGCCCACGGTGTTGATGAGCGCGAGGTGGTGGCTGAACGCGAACGTAAATCGGTTGGCGTAGAGCGGACGTTTGCCCAGAATATCAGCCGTTATGAAGAGTGCTGGGATGTCGTCGAGCGGCTGTACCCGGAGCTTGAAAAGCGACTGCGTCGGGTCAGACCGGGGTTGAATATTGCTAAGCAGGGGGTGAAAGTCAAATTTGCCGATTTTCAGCAGACCACGGTGGAACACACCCAGCATCAATTGGATAAAGCCCAGTTCGTCGGGTTGCTCAAAGAAGCCCTGACCCGGCAGAAAGATCGAGAGATTCGCCTGATTGGGATCAGTGTCGGGTTGGAGCAGGGGATCAAAGCCCAGCAGTTGTCTTTTGAGGGTTTTTAACCCAGGAAGGGTGGCGATCCGGAAATAAAAATGGCGAGTGTCACACTCGCCTTTGTCGCGCGGGAAAAGCGTGGGTTACGCTTTGACCGGGATATTTTTCAGGATGGCAACCATCTGCTCCCAGAACAGGCCAACAGTTTCAATGTTGACTTTCTCATCCGGAGAGTGCGGGAATTTGATGGTCGGGCCGAACGAGATCATATCCATGGTCGGATACGGCTCTTTGAACAGACCACATTCCAGACCGGCGTGGATCACCATGATGTTCGGTTTCTTGCCGTAGATCGACTCATAGGTTTCACGGAACAGGTGCATCACTTCAGAGTCGGCATCTGGTTTCCAGCCCGGGTAAGCGCCGGAGAATTCACAGGTCGCGCCAGCCAGTTCGGCCACGGCCTTGAGCATCCCTTCCACATTGCTGCGCCCGCTGTCGATCAGTGAGCGAACCAGACACAGGATCGTCACCTGGTCGGCCTCTGTGGTGATCACACCGACGTTCAGTGAGGTTTCAACCACCCCTTCGATGTCATCGCTCATGCGGATCACGCCGTTCGGGCAAGCGTTCAGGACAGCCAGCAGGCGCTGTTGGGCACTAGTGGTCATCACATCAGCAGTCAGTGTTACCGGCTCGACAAACAGGTTCAGATTCGTCTCAACTTTACCCAGCTCGGCCGTCAGGATGGACTGATAATGGGCGAACAGCGTGTTCAGCTTGTCGACGTTGGCGGCCGGTAGGGAAGCCAGGGCAAATGCTTCACGCGGAATCGCGTTTCGCAGCGTCCCCCCGTTGAAGTGGTTCAGGCGCAGGCCCAGCTCTTCGGCGTGAGCATACAGGAAGCGGCCCAGTAGCTTGTTGGCGTTGCCGCGACCGGTGTGGATATCACAGCCGGAGTGACCGCCTTTCAGCCCTTTGATCACCAGCTTGACGCCGGCATGATCGTCCGGGGCAGCTTCGCGTGCGATGTTCAGGGTGATGGCACCGTCAACGCCGCCCGCACAGCCCATGTACACTTCGCCTTCCTGCTCAGAGTCGGTGTTAAGCAGGATATCGCCTTCCAGCCAACCGGCTTCCAGGCCAAATGCCCCGGTCATTCCGGCTTCTTCATCAATGGTCAGCAGCACTTCCAGCGGGCCGTGCTCGATATCCTTGGCTGCCAGAACGGCCAGACAAGTCGCCATGCCCATGCCGTTGTCTGCACCCAGGGTTGTGCCCTTGGCAGTGACCCATTCCCCGTCGATGTACGGTTGGATCGGATCACGGGTGAAATCATGCGCCGTGTCTTCATTTTTCTGCGGCACCATATCGATATGGGCTTGCAGCACAACGCCTTTACGGTTTTCCATTCCCGGAGTTGCAGGCTTTTTGATGAAGACGTTCCCGACCGCATCACGACGCACGTCCAGGCCTTCGCTCTCGGCAAAGCGGATGATGTGCTGAGCAAGTTGCTCTTCGTGCTTGGAAGGGTGAGGAATCGAACAGATTTGATCAAAGAATTGCCACACAGGTTGCGGTGACAGTTGACTGATTTCAGACACAGCAGTCTCCCTTATAAACTTTTGGACTGAAGCGATTCACCAGCTGATTATCGGTCAATGAGCCAATAAACTCAGCAGATTAAACTATCGCGGTTGTCACAAGGATACCACTGTGCCCGAAACGGTGACAGCTAAATCTTAAAATGCGACAGATGTCGATTGAGTTTGTGACCGCTCGCAAGCAACTGCTCACTGGCCGACGAAATCTGCTCGCCCTGATGAACTGTCGTCTGGCTGTGCTCGGCCAATTGCAGCAAGTTGTTGTTGATGTTCTCGGCGGCTTCAGTCTGCTGCGTACTGGCGGCCGCGATGTGCTGGTTCAGCTCGCGGATGGTGCGGATCTGCTGGCCGATTGCAGTCAACGCATCTGCGACATCTTCAGAGTGCTTAGCAGTATTGGTCGATTGCTCCCGGGTTTGCTGCAATGCCTGGCTTACTTCCATGGCCCGGGTTTGCAGGCTGTCGATAATGGTCTCGATTTCGTTGGTGCTGCTCTGGGTCCGGGTGGCCAGCGTCCGCACTTCGTCTGCGACGACGGCAAAGCCGCGGCCTTGCTCACCGGCACGGGCCGCTTCAATGGCTGCATTCAAGGCCAGCAGGTTGGTTTGCTCGGCAATTTCCCGGATCACCACCAGGACGGAGCCGATGGTTTGCGAGTCTTTGGCCAAGGCCTGGGCGCTGGCTTCAGTATTGTCGAGGAGCTGGAGCAGGGCGTGCATTTCGGAAGACGAGTTTGATACCACCGCAATACTGCTTTCGCTCTGCTGATGGGCGGCGGTTGCTGCTTCTGCCGCCTGTTGGGCCGAGTCGGAGACTTGCTGGTTATTGGTATGGAGCTGCTGCATCGCGGTCGTCACACTGTCGACCCCGGTATGGGACTCGGTGGCGCTGTGGACGGTCTGGCGAGAGACCGCGTTGAGCTGGGTCGCCGTTGAGCTGATATGCTCGCTGACCGGCGCGACATCCCGGAGCATGTCACAGATCCGATCGGCGAAGGTATTATAGGCACCGGCAAGGCGCCCGAGCTCATCCTTGCCGTCACTCGGCAGGCGCAGGGTGAGGTCGCCATCGCCCTCGGCAATGTCGGTCATCGCCGCCAGGGTTTCTTCACAAGGAGCGGTGATTGAGCGGCCGATCATCCAGGCCATGATAAACATTACCGACAGAAAGCCCAGCAGGATCAGTCCGAGGGTTTTCACCTCAGACATAAACTGGGCTTGGATATCATCGATATACACGCCCGAGCCGACCAGCCAGCCCCAGGGCTCAAAACCTTTCACGTAGGAAATTTTGGCCACCGGTATCTCAGCGCCCGGTTTCTCCCAGTAATAGTCGACAAATCCGGCGCCCTGAGTTTTGACAACCTGGACCATTTCACTAAAGAGGCGGGTGCCGTGCGGATCGGCAAAGCTGCCCAGTGGTTTACCATTGAGGGCTGGTTTAAAAGGGTGCATGACCATTCTGGGCTCGAAGTCGTTAATCCAGAAATAGTCTTTCTCTTCATAGCGGAGCGCAGCAATGGCCTGGGTCGCCTGTGCTTGTGCTTGCTCCCGGCTGAGCAGCCCCTGTTGCTCCTGCTGGTAATAAAAGCGAAACAGACTATGAGCAGACTCAACCAGATGGCGGGTTTTGATCCGTTTTTGCTCCAGCATGTTGGATTGGTAATTGGAAGCAAAGATTATCAGAGGAATGAGCGATAGTACGGTGATGGTGATACCCAGCAAATACAGCCGGCGACTGATCGAGATCATTCTGAGTTTTTGCATTATGCCCATAGCCAGTCCTTTGTCTTGTTGTACTTATTATCTGTCCATCATTGCTTAGATTAGGTTGATGTCCGGCTTTAGATCAACAAGGTCGGGATTACACTTTAGTCGCGAGTGGTGAAAAGTGTGAGCGTCATTGGTTTGTAATAAAATTACACTAATGAGTGATGGTTATCATGAATTTGATAAAACTGTGACGAGGTTAAAGAAAATGGTTGAAAGTTTATTACGTGGTGGTATAGTTGCATCATCTTCTGCTGAAGACCGTATGACACAGTAAATTGCTCTGGGATGAGCCCGAGATATCGCCTCCAAGGAACCGAGATTAAGTCATGCCACGAAGGCAAAGCACTGTAACAGTGTTGTAATTACTTAATATGAATGGTGATAAAAGATGAAAGTATTTGATTCAATTGCAAGTTATTGGAATAACCGCGCTGTGTATACCGGTAATTTCCAGTACCCAAGCTCTTTCGGCTATTAATTTGAATTGCGTCGGTTTATGTCAATAGACCGGCACAACCCCCTGAACAGTGTTGCATTGTTCACCCCCACTCTAAATTGAGAATTCAGGGCTACCCGTTTGGGAGGCTCAAGACATTCTTACGCCACGCCATTTTGGGTGTGGCGTTTTTTTTACCTGCAGTATATCAACCGTCAGATCGGTTGCTTTCGCGTGTATTCGATTACATCGCAGGTTAAGCGCTGTTTTCATCATTAACCCTGTGCATATTAAACGTTTGCGGCATGATTAAAAAAGTCTGATGTTTAAAAGTTGACCTGTATCAATTTTAATTAAGTATTTGATTTTGTTTGTTTTTGTGTTTCTCTTGTTTTTTGGTGCTGTGCTTTTGCCCAGTTGGCGCGACGTGCTACTGATAATTGCGTGATTGGCTGGAAATTACCAATGAAGGGGACTATAATCGCCCCCCAAAAATAGAGCGCGCAAACGTTTTCTATTGCCCATATTAACCAGCACAGATTATCTCCAAGGAACCGAGAGCAATGCTTGAGCAAATTTTCAAACTGAAAGAGCACGGGACCGACGTCCGCACCGAAGTGCTCGCCGGTGTGACAACCTTCCTGACGATGGCTTACATCATTTTTGTGAACCCGACGATGTTGTCGACAACGGGGATGGATCAGGGGGCGGTGTTTGTCGCGACCTGTTTGGCTGCCATGGTCGGCTGTTTTATCATGGGGTTTGTTGCCAACTATCCGGTTGCACAGGCACCGGGCATGGGGCTCAATGCATTCTTTACTTACAGTGTTGTTCTGGGCATGGGGCATACCTGGCAGGTTGCGCTGGCAGCGGTCTTCTTTTCCGGCTTGTGTTTTATTGCGCTGAGCGTGTTCCGGGTTCGTGAATGGATTATTAATGCCATTCCGACCGCCCTGCGGACCGGGATCTCCGCCGGTATCGGCCTGTTTCTGGCGTTTATCGCCCTGCAAAGCTCCGGCATTGTGGTAGACAACCCGGCGACTCTGGTCCATGTGGGCGATCTGACCAGCTTCCCGGCCGTGATGGCCTCGCTGGGTTTCTTCCTGACGATTGGTCTGGTGCATCGCGGCTATAAGGCTGCCGTGCTGATTGCCATTCTGGCGGTGACCGTGCTGGGGATTCTGTTTGGTGATATCCAATATGCCGGTATCGTGTCCATGCCACCGAGCATTGCACCGACCTTCATGCAGATGGACTTTAACGGTGCGCTGGAAGTGGGCCTGGTGTCGGTGGTCTTTGCCTTCCTGTTCGTGGATCTGTTTGATACCGCCGGCACTCTGGTGGGCGTTGCTACCAAGGCGGACCTGATTGATAAAGACGGTAAGCTCCCTCGTCTGAACCGTGCGTTGCTGGCTGACAGTACAGCGACCTCTGTCGGGGCTGTTCTGGGAACCTCAAATACCACCTCGTTTGTTGAAAGTGTATCGGGCGTTGCCGTGGGCGGTCGTACCGGTCTTACTGCGGTGACCGTTGGGGTGATGTTCCTGCTGGCGCTGTTCTTTGCACCACTGGCGGGGATGGTTCCGGCATATGCAACCGCAGGTGCTTTGTTCTATGTTGCGATTTTGATGATGTCCGGTTTGGTCAGTGTAGACTGGCGTGACTTAACAGAAGCAGCACCGGTAGTTGTCGTTTGCCTGCTAATGCCGTTAACATACTCAATTGCTGAAGGTATTGGCCTTGGTTTTATTACATATGCTGCGGTTAAAGTCCTGAGCGGCAAGGGAAGGGATGTCAATATTAGCGTCTGGGCTATCTCAGCTCTGTTTCTTGCTAAAATTATCTTCTTATAACAGTTTTATAAATATCCAGCGGCACAGCCGCTGATTTAGAGGTTCATCGGATATGAGTAACAAGTTCGTCATCACCTGGGACAATATGCAAATGTACACACGTCAGCTGGCTGAGAAGCTGCTTCCGGCTGATCAGTGGAAAGGAATTATTGCAGTGAGCCGCGGTGGTCTGGTTCCTTCTGCGATCCTGGCGCGTGAGCTGGGTATCCGTCATGTCGATACCGTTTGTATTTCCAGCTACGATCATGATCATCAGCGTGAGATGAAAGTGCTGAAGAAAGCGGACGGTGACGGCGAAGGTTTCCTGGTGGTTGACGATCTGGTGGACACCGGCGGTACGGCAGAGATGATCCGTGCGATGTATCCGAAAGCTAAGTTTGTCACCGTGTGTGCCAAGCCAGCGGGTAAGCACCTGGTAGACGATTATGTTGTTGATATCTCACAGGACACTTGGATTGAACAGCCTTGGGATATGGCAGTGACTTTCGTTGATCCGATCGCCAAGAAATAAGCGGCTCACCCGATGAGTCGAGAAAAAGGAGCCTGTGGCTCCTTTTTTGTCTGGGATCGAGAGAAGTTCAGGAAGAACGCCTGGCTCGGATGTCAGCCAGGGACTCGCCGTTGGGTTTATTGCGGTAAAAGTTGTTGTAGTTGATGAGATCAATCTTATCATCGCCGGTGACCTGGCATTGCCGGTCCAGCTTAGTCTGGTAAGAACCGGGGATTTGTTGGCCCGACGCATCAAGACACACCGCTATTCTGGCTTTGACGGCACCGGAGGCCTCTCCTGGGTTGCCTCCCAGAACGCCACCACTGCCGAAGGCCAATACGGCATTTGAAAACATCAGCAGGCTTGCTGCTGCGATTACATTTTTCATACCCACCTCACTGAAATACTGCCTCAGTCGTCTCAGCATAGTTCAGAAAACTTGACTGACGGGTCTTGTTTTTGCTTCCGGCAACACACAGAACCTTTCAGGTCAGTGATATACTATTGAGATCAAAACGATTGTACACAGGCAAGACAAGCGCTTGTGTGGTCAGCCCCAAGTGCCTGATGTACCCAGAGCACCGGATCAGTGGAGCCTATTGTGTCTGAACCATCAAAAACCAATTTATCAGAAAAACTCTTCGCCCCCCGGCAAACCTCCAAAGAAACCTCCAGCTTGGTCCGGTTGGCCCACGTGACGGATAAGCCGATCCATAACCCGATTGACGGGGACAGTGAAGTGGGATGGTATCGGGTGCTGAGACGTCCGCAGTGGGTCTGGCAAGGAATCGATCCAATTGAAATGGAAGCGATTTTCGCCCGGATGGCCCATGCGAATGCGCCGCGGACCCGGGATGACTTGCTCGATACCGTGATTGGGTATAAGCCCGGTAACTGGATTTATGAATGGTGTCAGTCCGGTGCCAAGTACCAGCACAAAGCCCGGTATCTGGTGGAGCAGGGGCAACAGGCATCGGCCGGGGAAGCCCTGCTCAATGCCAGCATGTATTACAGCGTGGCTGCTTATCCCCACATTAAAGGGGATGAACTGGCTGCGCAGGCTGAGGTCCAGGCCAACCAGACCTACCGGGAGGCGATGAAGCATCTGCCGACCAAAATGAAAACCATTGACGTCAAGTATGAAGGGAAAACCTTCCAGGCCTTTATTCACATGCCCCGGATGGATAAGTTGCTGCCGACCGTGGTCGTCACTGGCGGTCTGGATACCCTGCAGACAGACTTGTGGCGTTTATACCACGATTATCTCGGCCCGGCCGGGTTTGCGATGGTCACGCTCGACATGCCGTCGGTGGGTCATAGTGCACGTTGGTCGCTCACGGAAGATACCAGCCGCTTACATCAAGCGCTGCTCCAGCAGATCCGGGATGTGCCTTGGGTTGACCACCATCGGGTCGCCATGCTCGGGCTGCGTTTTGGCGGCAATGCGGCGATTCGGTTGGGCTTTCTTGAGCCAACCCGTTTGAAAACCTGCATCAGCCTTGGGGGGGTGATCCACAACGCGTTGGCAAACCCGACCGTGCTCGATCAGATGCCGCGCATGTATTTGGACATGATTGCCTCGCGGATGGGCAAACGGGGGATCTCGAAAGCCAGCCTGACCTCGCATTTACCGGCCTGGTCGCTGAAGAATCAGGGCCTGTTGGGACGGCGCAAGATTGATATCCCGATGCTGGGCATCAGCCTCAAGCACGATCCGATCTGTCCGGAAACCGATAATCAGCTGATTGCTATTTCCAGCCGTGGCGGGAAAGCGATCACTTTGCCTGAAAAGCCGCTGCATGATGGGTATCACAGAGCCATGCTCACCGTGGTGGACTGGCTGAAGGAAAAGCTGGCTTAAAAGGGTGGTGAAAAATGCAACAGTTGTAAATAAACTGTTGCCATTTTCGATGGTTATAGCTTAAATGGAATACAACAGGATGCGGCGTTGGGCATGACACCCTGATGTTCGGCGATTGCTGTTCCTGCGCGATTGTCTAAGGATGGAGAAACGCTATGACTACAACAATCTTCCCGCCACATGGCCGATTGATGACGAAACTGACGGCGCTGGGGCCTTATCTGCGTCAGCAGCACTCATCGGAAGGCTATTTTTTCTTCGATTGTCTGGCCAGCTGTATCAGCGCCAAAAAAGAGCCC
This sequence comes from Photobacterium sp. MCCC 1A19761, assembly GCF_037389125.1. NCBI lineage: Bacteria > Pseudomonadati > Pseudomonadota > Gammaproteobacteria > Vibrionales > Vibrionaceae > Photobacterium > Photobacterium sp. MCCC 1A19761. The sequence goes on along the minus strand of NZ_JAZGTF010000007.1, from coordinate 110,335 downwards.
GAAGAACGAGAGTTCTGGGGCTGGTGGCTGATCCTGTCGGCGACTGAAACCGGCTTTGAATATCGATACTTCTTCGGCCGCTATGACAGCGAAGGCGAATGGTTGAAAGAATCCGTTCCAGCCAAGCATGAGCAGGCGGTGCTGCAAACCCTCAATGATTTTTATCCCAAGTTGACCGGCCTGCTTCAGGATGAGCTGAATTTGACCGTCACCCCGGCACGGGAGCTGGAGGAAGCTGAGCTGGGAAGCCCGGCCTGATTAGTTGCGGCCTCGTGTAACGCGCTACTGACTTGATAAATGCGCTTTTCAGCGCATTTTTCTTGTGATCTACCAAGGGGATTGATAAAACATCGGGTAATCTTTTTTTCATCACAGTTGTTTATCCCAATGGCAGAGACGAATCATTTTCAGGTGACCGCGCAGACGTTTTCCGGCGCGCACGCTTCCGACACTCAGTCGGTTCATTCCCCTCAGCAAACCATTGTCATTAAACTGGGCACCAGTGTATTGACCGGTGGGACCCTGCAGCTGGATCGCGCCCATATGGTCGAGTTGGTTCGCCAGTGTGCATCCTTGCGCAAGCAAGGTCACAAGGTGATCCTGGTGACTTCCGGAGCGATTGCAGCAGGGCGCGAGCATCTGGGATACCCCGAACTCCCCAAAACCATGGCCAGCAAACAATTGCTGGCGGCCGTCGGCCAGAGCCGTTTGATCCAGGAATGGGAGCGCCTGTTCGGAATTTATGGCCTGCATGTCGGGCAAATGTTGCTGACCCGGGCCGATCTTGATGACCGTGAGCGCTTCCTCAATGCGCGCGATATGATCGTTGCGCTGCTGGACAACGGGATTATTCCGGTCGTCAATGAGAATGATGCCGTGGCGACCACGGAAATCAAAGTGGGCGATAACGATAACCTGTCCGCCCTGGTGGGTATCTTGACCTCCGCCGATAAACTGCTGTTGCTGACCGATCAGCCGGGCCTGTTTACGGCCGATCCGCGCCGGAATCCGGAGGCGGAATTGATCCGCGAAGTGCACACGATTGATGAAACCCTGCACAAACTGGCTGGCGGGAGCGTCGGCGGTTTGGGCACCGGCGGCATGGCAACCAAGCTGCAAGCCGCGGATGTTGCCCGTCGGGCCGGGATCGAAGTCGTCATCGCAGCAGGCAGCCGTCCGGAAGTGATTGCTGATCTGGTCCGGGGTGAATCGGTGGGAACCCGCTTCCTGCCGTTGGAATCGCCGCTGGAGAGCCGTAAACGTTGGATCCTGGCCGGGCCACCACCTGCCGGGGACATCGTGATTGATGACGGTGCGGCTGTGGCGGTTCAGCAGCGCGGCAGCAGCCTGTTGTCGAAAGGGATCCTGACCGTGAAAGGTGAATTTGAGCGCGGGGAAGTGACCCGGATTTTCAATGCCCAGGGCGTGTTGCTGGCACGCGGGATCTGCCGCTATTCAAGCCGGGATATAGCGAAAATTGCCGGCAAACACAGCCAGGAAATTCATCAGGTGTTGGGCTATGAATATGGGCCGGTGGCCATTCACCGTGATGATCTGGTCCTGATCTGAGCTGACTCAATGTCGGTTTAGCATCAACGTATAAGAAAAGAATAGGGGAAGACAGTGGATCTTGAATTGATGGGGCAAGCGGCGCAACAAGCCGCGTTTGCACTGGCAACGGCAGCGACCAAACAGAAAAATCATGCCCTGGCGATTATTGCCGATGAGCTGGAAGCCAACCGTGATGTGATTTTGGCGGCCAACGCCCAAGACATTGAAGCGGCAAAAGCATCGGGCATGAGTGACGCGCTGGTGGATCGCCTGCTGCTGAACGAAGAACGCCTGAGCGGTATCGCCAATGATGTCCGTAATGTCATCGGACTCAATGATCCGGTGGGTGCCGAGCTGGACTGTAAAGTCCTGGAGAACGGTATGCGCCTGAGCCGCCGTCGGGTGCCGCTGGGAGTGGTCGGGGTGATTTACGAAGCCCGGCCGAATGTGACCATCGATATTGCGGCGCTGTGCCTGAAAACCGGCAACGCCAGTATTTTGCGCGGTGGCCGCGAAACCTTCCATTCCAACATGGCGCTGGTCAAAGTGATCCAGACCGCGCTTGAGAAAGCGGGTCTGCCGGCCGCGTCGGTGCAGTACATTGAGAAACCGGACCGTGAGCTGGTGTCTCAATTGCTGAAAATGGATCAGTACGTCGATATGATCATCCCGCGCGGTGGTGCCGGCCTGCACAAAATGTGTAAGGAAAACAGCACGATTCCGGTAATTATCGGCGGATTCGGCATCAGTCATGTGTATGTGGATGATAGCGCCGACCTGGCCCGCGCCATTGATGTGGTCGAAAATGCCAAGGTACAGCGCCCGTCGGCCTGTAACGCCCTCGATACCCTGCTGGTGCACGAAGGCGTGGCGGAAGCGTTTCTGCCACGCCTTGCCGAGCGGCTGAATAAGCCGAACGTGGCCTTTGTCGCCGATGAGGGCAGTTTTGCCCTGCTGGAAGGCAAGGCTGCTTCGCTGCGCCCTGTCTCAGAAGGGGACTTTGATACCGAATGGCTCAGCTATACCTTGGGCGTGAAACTCGTCAAGGATGTTGATGAAGCGATCGCCCACATGCGCCGCCACAATGCCAGCCATTCTGATGCGATCCTGACCAACAACCTGCAGGCCGCCGAGCGGTTCGTCAATGCCGCCGGCTCCGCTGCAGTGTATGTCAATGCATCTACTCGCTTTACCGACGGCGCACAGTTTGGCCTGGGTGCGGAAGTGGCCGTTTCAACTCAGAAACTACACGCTCGCGGCCCGATGGGGCTGGAAGAGCTGACCAGCTATAAATGGGTGGGGGTGGCAGATTACTTGTCTCGCCCGTAACAAACAGCCAGTCGTCAGTCTTGCGATAACTGCATCACAAGTGCTCATTTACATGCGTAAACTCCGCGCTTGTTCTTTGTTCTCACAAGACTGACTGTGGGCTGATTGCTCTGGGTCTGGTTCCATGGGAAACGAGAAAGTGCGAAGACAAAAAAGCGAGTGTCGTTGACGCTCGCTTTTTTATGGAGTGCGTTTCTTGATTGAGTGTGCTCAGTGATCGCGGCGTTCGCTGTCGTTGCTTTGCTCGGCACTGTGAGAATTGCTGTCCGGGTCGTCCTGCTGCGCCTGTTCGCGCTTGTGTTTCTCTTGCATGTATTTGACTTTATCCCGGTAGCCAAACTTCATATTGGCCGTGTATTTGATTGCTGCAATGTTACTGACGATCACACTGACGATAATGATCGAGATCACCCAGGGGTTAAGGAGCCATTCCGCCATTTAAACCTCACAAACATTTGCAATGTACCTTGTATAAAGCGTATCAAGATTTGCCAAAATCTGCGACTTTCCAGCGATTTGGCTGGCATGAAGTGTGCGATGGAGCAACTCGGGCGTCAGTTGGGCCAGCAGGGGCGAGCTGACGGGCGCATGGCTGATGTGCCAGGGCTCCACCGCAACGCCGTTGCGATCTTCAGCGTAGGGTAAATAAAAGTCGAACATGGCGAGGGACGCCTGCAACCATTGGCTGAATTCGGCCTGATGGCCGCCCGGCGCATACTCCCAGGGCTCTAATTGCAGGTTGACCCCGTCCGGCAGGCAGTTGGCCGCATAGACGTCAAGATCCGTGCCCCAGTGATGACGGCTCGCACCGGGCAGGGCCGACCAGCGCATAATGGTATGAATGCGGTCAAGCTCACTGAGCGATGCGGCGTCGACCGGCTGGCTGTTGCTGTCCAGCAGCGGCCGGTTGCCGTTGAACTTGTGGTTCCAAATCATCAGCTGGCGCTCGAAGCTACGAAACGCGCTGGCAATTCTGAGATCGAATCCGGCCTGTTTGGCGGCTTGCTGTAAGGCCAGAAATGCCGGGTGTGTCTCGTGGTGCAGCAGGTATTGCTGGTGGCTGACCAGATGGGTTTCAGATTGGCCGGTGAGTTGCCCGGCCGTGAGAGGCCGGGCACCAGTAGGAACGGTCATTGCAAAGATTTTTCCAGGATTTTCTGATACATATCCGTCAGCTTTTCCAGGTCGGCTACTTTCACGCATTCGTTCACTTTATGAATGGTCGCGTTTACCGGCCCCAGCTCCACAACCTGGGCGCCGGTACGGGCGATAAAGCGTCCGTCCGAGGTGCCACCGGTGGTCAGGAGCGCGGGTTTCTGGTGGTTGACCTCTTCAATGGCCTCGACCACCGCAGCCAGCAGTGTGCCCTCATCGGTCAGGAACGGATGGCCGCTGAAGGTCCACTTCAGATCATAGTCCAGACCGTGGGCGTCGAGCACGGAATGCACTTTTCGCTTGATATCATCGGCAGTCAGTTCAGTGCTGAAGCGGAAATTGAACTGGACATGGAACTCACCCGGGATCACATTCGACGCGCCGGTGCCGGCCTGTAAGTTGGCAATCTGGAAGCTGGTCGGCGGGAAATAGTCGTTGCCGTTGTCCCAGGTGGTGGCGGCCAGTTCTGCCAGCGCCGGCATTGCCCGGTGCACTGGGTTATCCGCCAGATGCGGGTAAGCGACATGGCCTTGGGTCCCTTTGATGGTGATATCCCCGGTGATTGAGCCGCGACGGCCGTTCTTCACCACATCACCCACGAAATGAGTACTGGAGGGCTCACCGACAATACACATGTCGATTTTCTCGTTGCGCGTTTCCAGGGTATCGATCACCCGGGTGGTGCCGTTGATAAACGGCCCTTCTTCATCTGAGGTGATCAGCAGGCCGATCGAACCCGGATGGTTCGGGTTGTCTGCCAGAAAGCGTTCAATGGCGACGATGAAGCAGGCCAGTGAGCCTTTCATATCGGCGGCCCCACGGCCGTGGAGGTAGCCATCAATGATGGTGGGCTCAAACGGCGGGGTATGCCATTGCTCTGACGGCCCGGCCGGGACGACATCTGTGTGTCCGGCGAACACCAGCAGTGGCGCTTCGGTGCCGCGACGTGCCCACAGGTTGGTTGTGTCTTCAAAAATCATGGGCTCGATGGTAAAACCGAGCTTTTCAAGACGTTCAATCATCACGTCCTGGCAACCGGCATCTGCCGGGGTCACGGAAATACGGCTGATCAAGTCTTTCGCCAGAGCGATAACCGGGCTGTCTGACATCCTTGTATCCTTACTTATTGGTGAGCATGAAAAATGGCTTGGTATTGCTCCGGCTTGAAGCCGAGGTGATAGCTGTCGTTGTGAACCAGCAGCGGGCGCTTGATCATCGCCGGGTATTCCAGCAGCAGAGCCAGGGCAGTTTCGCGGTTCAGGCCGGCTTTCTGTTCATCACTCAGCTGGCGGTAGGTGGTGCCCCGTTTGTTGACCATAGCTTCCCAACCCAGTTGGGCTTCAAAGGTTTCCAGCAGGGCTGCATCCAGGCCATCAACGCGGTAGTCATGGAAGTTGTAGGGAATGTTTTCCGCATCCAGCCACTTCTTCATTTTTTTGATGGTGTCGCAATTCTTAATGCCGTAGGCAATTGTACTCATAATGGGACTGACTTTTGGTTGTTATCGCTAGGCCTTCCTTTATAACGAGATTGCCCGGGCTTCGCAATGGTCTTGATGGGGAGCGATGCATTCGCCGCTAGCCTTGAGGTGGTCTGGGATGTTGAGATATTTAACATTACAAAACAAGTGGTTATTGCAATTTCCCGAAGGTGTGATCTTGTGCCAGATCAAAAAATAATTGCGAGTCATGTTGCATAAAATGCGTGGGAAATGTAACACGGGCCTCCCACCGGGTGAAACCTGTAGTGCCTGGGTGTAAGTTATTGATCTGTATCAAGAGTTATTTATTGTGGTTAATTTTTTTAAATTGATTTCAATCAATACGGGCAGGTTTCAATCTCGTTACATTTGGCTCCGTTCAATAAGAAGCCCAATTTATTCCCATCCGGGATCTTCAAAAGGAATGGAGTCAATAATAATGAAAACAACAATTTGTGCTGCAGCTGTGCTCGCTGCAATGACCCTTGCACCTCAGGCTCTTGCTCACCAGAAAGGCGACATTCTGGTTCGTGTCGGCGCCGCGACAGTGATGCCGAATGAAAGCAGCGATGATGTCGCTGGTGCCGGCGAGTTCGGCATTGATTCTGATACCCAACTGGGTCTGACCGTGGGGTATATGCTCACCGATAACCTCAGTATTGAATTGCTGGCGGCAACGCCGTTCAAGCACACCGTGTCATTGGGCCCGATGGGCGATATCGCCGAAGTGGAACACCTGCCGCCGACACTGATGGTTCAATACTACTTTATGGACAGCAACAGCAAGTTGCGCCCATATGTCGGTGCCGGCCTGAACTACACCACCTTTTTTAACGAAGATTTCAACGGTAAAGCCAAAGATGCGGGATTAGCTAATCTGTCACTGGATGATTCCTGGGGACTGGCGGCTAATGTCGGCCTGGACTATCAGGTGAAAGATAACTGGTATGTCGGTGCGTCTGTCTGGTATGCCGACATTGAAACTGATGTGAACTTCACCTTGGAAGGTAACCCAGTATCGATCAACACCGAGATCGATCCTTGGGTCTTCATGCTGTCTGCCGGCTACAGCTTCTAAGCCAAGCCGCGTCAAATGAGCGATTCGGATAACCAGGCCGGGCCTTTGGCCCGGCCTGTTTGTTTGCGTGTGTCTGGTTTGAGCGCGTCGTCAGCTCCCCCAATATGATGGTGAAAAGTCCTGAAATTCGCGCTTCATCGTGAAATGAACGCCGGCATGGCGAAATTTCACTTCATATTGATCAAACGCAACATCCCCGCAGCAGAAGTCGGAATAATAACTAACCATTACAGATTGGAGGTCTCAATGGAATTGAATCCGGTTTTTGCCCGTCGTTTATATTTAGCCCTGTTGGTTGAAAAGGTCGAGCGGCCGAATGTGCCGAAGCTCATCGAAATTACCGGCTGGCCACGTCGTACGATTCAGGATGTACTCAAGGCGTTGCCCGGTTTCGGGATCGAGCTGGCCTTTGTGCAGGATGGCAAACGCCATAATGATGGCTATTATCAACTGAGCGACTGGGGACCGTTTGACTTACAGTGGGTGGTGTCCAAAGAGCAGGATATCATTACATCCGTGTCCGGCTGATGGCTGCCGTGACCAAGGTTTCGTAGATGCAGCGATGGAGGCCGATGGACAGTGGATAACCTGTCCGTCGGCGGATTGAACTGCAATGGTGATTGACCGCGGCAGATGGCTATCCCTGGGTTTCCAGGTAGAGCACGGTGGCTGCGGTGCGTGATTTCACCTGAAGTTTCTTGAGCAGGCTCTTCATGTGAACCTTGACGGTGGCTTCCGAGATATACAGGGATTCGGCAATCTGGCGGTTGCGGTGCCCTTTGGCTACTTCACGCAGGATCTGCATCTCCCGGTCGGTCAGTGTATCGAGCAGGGATTCATATTCGGTGTCGTCTTCAAGAAATTCTTTCACCTGATCGCTGTAGGCCTTGCCGCCGTTCAGCGCTTGCTTCAACAGCGCGACCAACTGGTCCGGCTCGGTATCTTTCAAGAGGTAGCCGTCGGCCCCGGCGTTGATCAGCGCCCGGATATCTGCGCGGCTGTCGGAGACCGTCAGCACGACAATCCTGGCCGAAATATCTTCTGCGCGCATGGCATTCAAGGTGTCCAGGCCGGACATCCCTTTCATATTCAGATCCAGCAGGATCAGGTCCGGTTCATGTTCCGCGGCTAGTCGTACGGCATCGGAGCCGTTGCTGGCCTCGGCGATAATGTCGAATTCAGGTTCAAAACTCAGCAGCTGACTGATCCCCCGACGGATCAGCGGGTGATCATCCACGATCATTAATTTCCAGTGTGTCATCGTTATTATCCTTGAGGATCAAGCGAAAAACTTAGGGCGACTTTGCAGCCAGCGCCTAGGGTTGTGTGAATCGAAAGCTCACCATGCAGGCGGGATGCGCGCTCGATCATGATGGCCAGTCCGTAGTGATTGCGTTTTTCATCGGCCGGGTCAAAACCCTGGCCATCATCGGTGATCAGAATATTCACCTGCTCGCCATCCTGGGCACAGTGCACCGTGATTTCATCTGCTTCGGCATGTTTAATGGCGTTCAGTACTGCCTCACGGATCAGTTGCAGCAGATGGACCTGGTGGTGGGCATCCAGGTTCAGCGATGACAGATGGTTCTCTATGATGAGCATAGCATCGGTTTGCTCATCGAGGGGCTTCAGCATTTCCACTAGCGCTTCGCCGAAGTTGGCTTCCTTAATCGTTAGGCGGAAGGTACTGAGCAGCTCCCGCAGCTGGGTATAAGCCCCGGACAGGCCCTGATCAATCTCGCTGATAATCGCCATCGCACTGTCGTGCTGGTGGTTGCTGAGCTGGCGTTTGAGCAAAGTCATCTGGATTTTGAGATAAGACAGGGATTGCGCCAGCGAATCATGTAATTCCCGGGCAATGGTTGCCCGCTCTTCCATCAGCAGCAACTGCTCAGCCTGTTTCTGGGCGCGGTTGTAGTAGATCCCGCGGGCGAGGGTGCGGGCGAGGTTATCAATCAGGTTCTTGTCCGGACAGGGCAGGGTGTACTGCCACCACAGTTGCCCGAGAACTTGGCCGTCCAGTTCCAGATCCTGGTAATGCCAGGCCCCGTTGTTCGCCGTGCCTGCGGCAATTTCGGTATTGCGTCCATTGCTTTCGTCGATCACCAGCTTGGCCGCAGTCAGTCCTTCAATATTGATCAGGGTATCGAGCATGGCTGAGAAATGCTGCGATGACAAGCGGCTTACCGACAGCTCTTGCGAACATTGGTAGAGCACTTGCAGTGATTCATTGGCATGGCGTAACCGGCGGGTCTTTTCCGCCACAGTCTGCTCCATGCCGCGATACAGTTTGCCGAGTTCTGTTGCCATTTGGCTGAACGTCCCGGCCAGAATGCCCAGTTCGTTGTCACTTTTGACTGCCAGTTTGATATCAAACCGGCCGCTTTGGATCTGCTCACTGGCCGCCACCAGCTGGTTGAGCGGCGAGACGATTTGGCGTCGGGTAAAGTGGATAGTGAACAGGGCTACCAGCAGGATCAGGCTGAGTCCGAGCCCGCCGATGATCGACAGAAATTGTAGCTTGATCTCCGAAAATTCCTGCAATTCAAAAACAAAGCGGTCAAGATCATCCACGAAACTGACGATTTCACCGAGGAAGCCTTGTGGCTCGCCGCGCTGGAGTAGGTGCTGCAGAGACTGCCAGCGCTCGATTAGGCTGAGGTAGTGTTGCTTGATGTCATTCGGGACCGTCCAGTGCTCCAGGGCGACCATCGAGGTTGAAAACAGAGATTGTTCGAACTGTGCCAGGTGGGCCGGTAACTGCGGCGACTGGGTTTGTACATCGTAAGCCAGCCGGTAGCTTTGCATCCGCATCGAGCCGGAGACATTAATGGCTTCTGCATCATTGAGGCTCGAAGCCAGCGTCAGCAGAGCGAAGCTGGTGGTGGTGACCGAAAGCAGCAAAATCACCAGCATGGCCCGGGCGATGGTGGTGGTCACGGGCTTGAGCGGGCGTTTGTTCATGTGATGTTCTTGCGGGTGAAGGTTGTGCTTGTCATGCATATGCTCAGTACTGGCCAGGGCTGCGTTCTCCATTGATTCCTCCCAACAATACCTGATAGCTCAGACGAATGGGCGGTCAGGTCCGCAATAGTGTGAGCATTATCATTTTGCTTTTTTGATCCAAAACAAGGTTCACCCCCATTTAACCCTTCCTGGGTATTTAAGCAAATATTACCGGATTTACACTGGCCGTATAAAAAAATGACGGGTTATGAATAGAGGGGTTGTGGTTCGGTGTTCATCCACCAAAGTTTGGGATGGATGGGCCAAACTTCCCAAGGATGTGCTTTATTCATTGTTATGAACCTGTTACTGGAGTGAGCGCTATGTTTGACCCATCCCGCCGACGACTCCTGACCCGACGCCGGGCAGCAGCTGTGCCACGGTTGCCCTGGGCAATAGAAGACACGGCATTTACCGACGCCTGTACCCGCTGCGGACAATGTCAGGCGGCGTGCGAGACCCAGATTATCGTCCAGGGGGACGGCGGATTTCCCGAGGTGGATTTTCAGCGCGGGGAATGCACCTTCTGTTATCGCTGTGCAGCGGCTTGTCCGGAACCGCTGTTTCAGGCGCAAACGGCATCACCCTGGGCGGTGAAAGCGCAAATCGGGGACAGTTGCCTGGCCCGGCAACGGATTGAATGCCGCAGTTGCGGTGACGCCTGTGAACCCCAGGCGATCCGGTTCCGGTTGCAGGTGGGCGGGGTGGCGACACCTGAGCTGGACTTGCAACAGTGCACCGGGTGTGGCGGATGTGTGTCTGTCTGCCCGGTTTCAGCCATCACCATGACCCAATCGAACCAGGAATAAGAGGCCACAACATGGCGTTACAAGAAGTTCATATTTCAAGTCTGGTTGTTCACGTTCAGCCTGCGTACCTGGCGGCGGTTAAAGACGCCATTTTACAGTTGCCGAAGACAGAGATTCACGGCGAGAGCGCAGAGGGAAAGATCATTGTGGTGCTGGAGACGGAGAACCAGGGCTATGTGACGGACACCATAGATAAAATCAATAACTTAGAGCACGTATTAACAACTTTCTTAGTGTATCACCAAATCGAACACTTTGATTCGCAATCTGAGGACGACGCATGAAAATGACAAGACGCGCATTTGTGAAAGCAAATGCCGCTGCATCGGCAGCAGCTGTAGCAGGCATCTCGTTGCCTGCCTCAGCGACGAACTTAATCGTGAGTACCGATGAAACCAAAATTAAATGGGATAAAGCGCCATGTCGTTTTTGCGGAACGGGGTGTTCAGTTCTGGTCGGAACGCAAAATGGTCGGGTCGTCGCGACGCAAGGGGATCCGGAAGCGCCGGTGAATAAAGGCCTCAACTGTATCAAGGGCTATTTCCTGTCGAAGATCATGTACGGCAAAGATCGCCTGCAAACGCCGATGTTGCGGATGAAAAACGGCAAGTTTGATAAAGACGGTGACTTCCAGCCGGTTTCCTGGGATCAGGCCTTCGATATCATGGCCGAGAAATGGAAAGCGGCGCTGAAAAAACACGGGCCATCCGGGATCGGGATGTTTGGCTCCGGGCAGTGGACCGTGATGGAAGGTTACGCGGCGTCCAAGATGATGAAAGCGGGTTTCCGCTCCAACAATATTGATCCGAACGCACGCCACTGTATGGCTTCCGCGGTGGGTGCCTTTATGCGGACCTTCGGCATTGATGAGCCGATGGGCTGTTATGACGACTTTGAACATGCCGACGCATTCGTGCTGTGGGGTTCGAACATGGCCGAAATGCACCCGGTACTGTGGACCCGGATCACCGATCGCCGCCTGAGCAATCCGCATGTGAAAGTGAATGTCCTGTCGACGTACTACCATCGCACGTTTGAGCTGGCCGATAACGGCATGGTGTTCGCGCCGCAGACGGATCTGGCGATTGCCAACTTTATCGCCAACTACATCATTCAGAACGATGCCGTGAACTGGGATTTCGTCAACAAGCACACCCACTTCAAGCGGGCCGAGACGGATATCGGCTACGGGTTGCGCGACGAGCACCCGCTGCAGCAAAAGGCGGCCAATGCCAACTCGGGCAAACTGCATCCGATGAATTTTGAAGAGTACAAGGCTTCAGTAGCTGAATATACCGTCGAGAAAGCCGCGCAAATGTCTGGCGTGCCGGAAGCTAACTTGCTGGAAATGGCCAAGCTTTACGCCGATCCAAAAGTGAAGGTGATGTCGCTGTGGACCATGGGGATGAACCAGCACACCCGCGGGGTGTGGATGAACAGCCTGGTGTACAACATTCACCTGCTGACCGGCAAAATCTCTCAGCCGGGCTGCGGCCCGTTCTCGCTGACCGGCCAGCCGTCTGCTTGTGGCACGGCGCGTGAAGTGGGGACTTTCTCACATCGCCTGCCGGCCGATATGGTGGTGAACAATCCGAAACACCGGGCGATTGCCGAGAAAATCTGGCAGTTGCCGGAGGGCACGATCCCGCCGAAGCCGGGTTATCACGCCGTGGTGCAGGACCGGATGCTCAAAGACGGCAAAATGAATGCCTACTGGGTGATGTGTAACAACAACATGCAGGCTGGGCCGAATATCAATGAAGAGCGGCTGCCGGGCTACCGCAATCCTGAGAACTTTATTGTCTGCTCCGACCCGTATCCGACAGCGACGGCTCAGGCGGCTGACCTGATCCTGCCGACTGCGATGTGGGTGGAGAAAGAAGGGGCCTACGGTAACGCCGAGCGCCGGACCCAGGTGTGGTATCAGCAGGTGGCGCCGCAGGGGGATGCGAAATCCGATCTGTGGCAGATCATAGAGTTCAGCAAACGCTTCAAAGTCGAAGACGTGTGGGATGACGCCCTGCTGGCCAAAGCGCCGCAGTACCGCGGCAAGACGATGTACGATGTCCTGTTCCGCAATGGCCAGGTTGACCAGTTCCCGCTGGCCCAGGCCCAGGCGCTCAACGATGACGCCCAGTCGCAGGGCTTCTATGTCCAGAAAGGCTTGTTCGAGGAGTATGCCACCTTTGGTCGCGGCCACGGCCACGATCTTGCCCCATATGATGTTTACCATCAGGAGCGTGGGCTGCGCTGGCCAGTGGTGAACGGCAAAGAGACCCGCTGGCGGTTTGTGGAAGGCTCGGATCCGTATGTGCCGGCAGGTGCCGGGTACCGCTTCTACGGTAAGCCCGACGGCAAAGCGAACATTATTTTCGCGCCGTTTGAACCGGCGCCGGAAGTGCCGGATCAGGAATACGACCTGTGGTTGTGTACCGGCCGGGTGCTGGAGCACTGGCACACCGGCACCATGACCCGCCGGGTGCCGGAGCTCTACAAAGCGGTACCAGATGCCGTGTGTTACATCCATCCCGATGATGCTCGCTTGCGCGGTTTGCGCCGGGGCGATGAGGTCTTGCTGGCGTCCCGTCGCGGTGAAGTCCGCTGCCGGGTCGAGACACGCGGCCGGAATCGTCCGCCGGTTGGTCTGGTATTCGTGCCGTTCTTTGACGCCCGGATCCTGGTCAACAAGCTGATCCTTGATGCCACGGATCCACTGTCCAAGCAGACTGACTTTAAGAAGTGTCCGATCAAAATCACCAAAATCTAAGTCAATCCATTTGAGTTTCGATGGCAGCCCGTTGTGCGGGTTGCCATGTGAATCGACCCAGTTTTAGCCGTAGGCGGAGAAGAAAATGAAACGATTTGTGTTAGCGGTCATGGCGGTAGGGATGATGGTCGCCGGTGCCGTACAGAGTGCAGAAGAGCTCCATAATCCCGGTGGGGTGGGTGGTCTGGAGTCCTTACGGGGGATCAGCGAGCTGGAAGATACCCGGGCAGCCGATCCGATGAAGCGCTATCCACGCGATCGCGGCGTGATTGATAGTGACTATGTCTACCAGCCGCCGCTGGTGCCGCATACCATCCGAAATTACGAAGTCTCGCTCAATGCCAATAAATGCCTGGCATGTCACAGCTGGAAAAATGCCAACGAGATGGGGGCGACCAAGATCAGTGTGACTCATTATCAAACTCGGGAAGGCCAAGTACTGTCGGATGTGTCACCGCGCCGCTACTTCTGCTTGCAATGCCATGTGCCTCAGGCAGATGCCAAGCCGCTGGTGGACAATACCTTCCAGCGTGTTGATGCGCTGCGCAGTAAATAGCCACAGTCAAAAGAGAGGCTATCGATGAAATTATTGAAAACTTTTTGGCGCAGGATGGCGTCGCCGAGCAAGGTGGCGGTCGGGCTGGTGCTCTTTATGGGCTTTATGGGCGGCTTGTTATTCTGGGGAGCGTTTAATACCGGCATGGAAGCGACCAATACCGAGGCGTTTTGCTCCGGCTGCCATGCGCCGATCGTGAAAGAGATCCGCGAGACGATCCATTACTCCAACCGCTCCGGGGTGCGGGCGATTTGCTCTGACTGTCACGTGCCGCACAACTGGACCGATAAAATCGTGCGTAAGGTCCAGGCGTCGAAAGAGCTGGTGGCTTTTGCGATGGGGACGATCGACACCGAGGATAAATTCAAGGAGCGCCGGGGCTATCTGGCGAACCGGGAATGGCACCGGATGAAGAATAATGATTCCCAGGAGTGCCGGAACTGCCATAACTTTGAATACATGGATTTCTCGGAGCAGGGGCCACGGAGTGTGAAGCAGCACTCGACCGCGCTGGCGTCCGGTGAGAAAACCTGCGTGGATTGCCACAAGGGAATTGCGCACAAGCTGCCGGATATGAAAGATGTGGAGGGCTGGTGATCTGACGGGTCATCAGGCTTAAACTACTGAACAACAAGGTGCAACCATGAGTACATTAGAATCGATTATCTGGCATGTGCTGGGGTATGCGGCGATGCCGGTGATTATCCTGACCGGTTTTGCTGCCGTTGCCGCGATTTCCATCGGCTTGTTGTCGTTGGGAAAAGATCGGCGCGTTGAATAAAACGGTGTTGGGGCTGTCAGGCATCACCATAACCGGGTGGCTTATTCGATGAAGACGTTGTCCGCGTGAAGCAGCCGATCAGCACCATGCTGATCCACACCAGATACAGGGGGAGCCATTCCAACAGAAATTGATGGAATGCTCCCTCGTTTCGTTGTATCCAGAGATCCGCCAGGTGTAAGGCGGTGATGGTCAGTAATCCGCTGATACTGATCACCAAAAATAATCGCCGCTCCATACGCCAATCCCCCGATGCCTATTGGGGATATTTTAGATCTAAATAGCAATCATTATCAACTTTTACGGCGTAATGAAAGGTTATTTCAGATACCCGGCGGCTTGCAGTTTGGCGCGGAACAATTCGGCCCGCTCCCGATTCACGCCAAAATCCGAGTAGCCCACCCGCGATTCTGAGCGCACTATCAAGGTATCGCCGGTTAACCGGAGTTCGAAATCATCCACGAAACGGAAAATTTTACTCCGGCATTCTACCCGCAGGTAGTGCTGCTGTTGCTGACCCAGGCTGGCACCCGGCAGCGACAGGGCCAGATCCTGGATCTCCGACCAATGGGCTTGCCCCTGCTGGTTGAGCTGGAATGGGGCCAGACGGAAGTCTTCACGTGATTCTAAAGTGGAGACACAGTTCGGCTTCTCACCGCAATGCTGCCCGGTGCGATCCGGCAGGGTGGTCGCCGTCGTCTCACCATGGCTGCAGCCGGTGAGCAGCAGGCCAAACAGGGCTGCTTGGCTGAGGTATTTCATGTTTGGTTTCCTTTTAGACAGTAAGTACCAGGTTAGACAGTAAGTACCAGGCTGGGCCCGCATCTAGGCTTGCAACAGGTAAGCGGCAAATCCACACCAGGATGCCACGAGCAGGAGCCAGGGCAGCCAGTGTTGTTTCTGGATCACGGTCGGACTGTCGGTGTCGTGTTGGGAGGCGTCTTGCTCCGGCTGTGCTGGTAGCCTTTCTTTGCTTTGTTTTTTCCGCAGCTTGTCCCGCTCACGGGCTTTGGCTTTTTGTTGTTTTTTGTATTGCTCGATCCCTTTCTGGATGCCCTGTGCAATGAGCTTGGTTTGCTCTTTGGTCTGACCCGGCTTTTGGGTCGCCCGGGCAATCTGCATGGCTTCTGCCTGGGTTTCCGGTGAAGGCGCAGTTTGTTTCTTACTGGTTGACATATCGGCCCCGTAAAGATCAGTAAATCATTTGGTCATTCATGCTTTCCCGGGAATTATACCGCGCCCTTGCCGGGTTGAAAGCAGCCTTGGTGCTGGATATTTTGTAGGAAAATTTCATCAAAATATTCATCCTCGGTTTATCCTGAACGAACCTGAATCTTGATTAAAGCGCTGATATAGCTATATTTGAATGCTGTTCATAACCTATTCTATCGATAGCGTATTAACCTTGGAAATGCTACGGATTTAATAAAACTACGACTTTTATTACCGAAATCGTGATCTTGGCTACAAGATGAACAATTGAATCGTGCGATGGGCCACAGAATTAATCTCCTCGGGATGGGGATTTTAGCCAGATGAATTATGGTGATTGCATGATGTGCAATTTGTCATTGTGGTTGAAATCCATGACGTGCGTCTCCATAGCATGAACAGAGAGCGTAAATGGAGAGCCGGTTTGCTTTATCCGATAGAAGCTTATGACAAACATGGTTTATTAAAACCTTCCGGGATGCTGTGGCTGGCCCTGGCGTATAGTGCCAAAGCCTGGCTGATTTTTCTGATGGCCGGTGCCAGCCGGGCGCAGGGTGCACAGATCCTGGAGGTGATTTATCCCCTGCGCGACCATTTGTATGTCGGCATGGGCATGGGGTTGCCGGCGCTGCTCTTGATGTGGCTCTCCGGGCAACGACACAAACAGAATCAATGGATCACCGCCATTTGGCAGCAGGGGAAAGTGATTTTACTGTTTGCTTATCTGGCTGATGGTCTGTCACAAGGGTATCAACTGGCGCTGAGCCAGGGTGCTTTTCGCTGGCCTCAGGCTGTCAACTTGCTGTTGACGCTTTGGTTATCAGCTTATCTGATGAGAAGCACCCGAGTCCGCAATACCTTTGCTGATCAACCTGATAAGGGGTAAAGCAATATGAATGAATTGAGCAAGGGACTCATTTTGTTTAGCGCGCTACTGAGTCCGCTGGCGATGGCCGACTGGCTGCTCGATGTTAACTTTGAGCTGTCGAGTGCCGGCCGGACACAAACGGTCAATACGTCACTGTCGCTGCTGCCGGGAGAAGAAACCGTCTTTTTCGGGACGACCGTGCAAGATATGGACGCCACGGTCCAGAATGTGAACGCCAGGCGGCTGGTGGGTAGTGCCGAATTGCTGGAGGTGTCTGCGGAAGAAGTCAAAATTGCCTTTAAAGTCAAAGAGCAACTTGATGATGGCGCCTGGCGGACGCTGATTTCGCCGACTATTTCGACCGGGCTCAATACCCCGACATCGTTTGAAAGCGACGAAGATGCTGAGCAGCAAGTCAAACTTCAGGTTGAAGTGACTTCCGTTTAAGACTCAACTGCGGTTTGACCCGATCCAAGGCGCTCCTTCTGGGAGCGCCTTTTGTTTTTGTACATCATGTTATCTGCCCGGGACAGGAAATAGTCCGGGGTGTCCCCTGGCCGGTAGAAGGTAATGCCGACACTGGCCCCAATTTGGATCTGTGTTTGCTCATGGGGGAAGGGATGCTGCGCGGTGGCGGCCACCTGGCTGACCAGAGCATTGGCTTCATCCTTCGCAGTGGCCTCCAGCAGGATCACAAATTCATCCCCGGCCAGGCGGGCAAAGAAGCTGCGTCGGCCCGCCAGCAGGGTATTCACCCGGGCGCAGAATTGCTGCAAAATCCGATCGCCGACGTGGTGGCCATAGGTATCATTGACTTGTTTAAAATCATCCAGATCGATAAAAAGCAGGGCCGGCTTGGCCTGATAGGGAGTGACCTGGCTGACAACCCGATGCAGCTCTTCGACCAGGGCGTAGCGGTTGGCAATTCCGGTTAAGGTATCTTTACGGGCCATTTCCGAGGCTTTTTGCTCGGCTTCGATCCGGCGGGTGATCTCTCGTTTCAGTTTCCGGTTGACCAGCGTTAAATAGGTGATCACCAGAATGGTCCCGCCCAGCAACATGATGCCGGACTGGAGCCACAGTTTGACATCCTTCCAGGTCAGCTCCGCCCGTTGAGGAAAGAGGAACTCTTCATCAATGTGGGTGCGGGGAATGATATTGAGTTGACTGAGCTCGTCGGCGATCGTTTGCCAGCGATTCGGGTTCATGTGCCCGATTTCTATCAGATCGGACATGATCATTTTGGCGCTGGATTCGAGCTCGAACGCCAGATGTTGGCGGCTTTTCTTCGGTTGGTAATCCCGCTCAATCACGTCCAGCGTTTCTTCGATGTGGGTGAGGGCATAGTACCAGCCTTTCAGGCTGGCCGTCCGAAAGCGTTCAACCGCGCCGGGATGAGTACGGGCGAATTCCTGGTGGGTAAAGATAATGTCGCTGTAAAAACTGACCCCGTAATCCGCCGGGTTGAAAATTAAGGGCAGCTCTCCCTGTTCTTGGAGGTAATAGGGTTCATTGGTGAGGTAGCCATTGAAGGCATCGATCTTTCCGATCAGTAAATCGTCGATGTCGGCTGAAGTGGTGATCTGTTCCAGGTCGGTCAGATAAATATCATTGCGGGCCAGCAGCACCAGCAGCTCGGCATCTTCGGCCCCGGCAAACATCATCACCCGTTTGCCGATTAAGTCATGAATGGTCTGGATGTCGCGGTCGGCCCGGGTAATCAGGACGGATGGGGACTGTTGAAAAATGGCGGCCATGGCAGTGACCGGAAACCCATGACCATAAGCCACCAGGACTTCGGTATTCCCGACCCCGAATTCAGCCCGGCCGCTGAGGACTTCGGTAATGGGGACTTTGTGGTTTCCGCCGGGCTTGATGGTCACGTCTAGCCCGGCATCCCGATAGAATCCCTGTTCTTTGGCCATGTAAAACCCGGCAAATTGTGCCTGGTGAAGCCAACGCAGCTGCAGGCTGACCGGCTCCAGCGCGAAGGCTGGTTGAGCCAGAACCATCAAGAGTAGAGATAGCAGCACAGCGCAGTTTTTTTTCACAATCGCTCATAATTCTTCACAAGGGGCGACCCCAATTTTGTGGAACAAATTCAGGGAAGTAAAGGGGGGAGATGATTTATTGAGAACGCTGGCAGGAATCAAATTCAGGTTATAAAATCCCGTTATAATATATTGATTTATCGTTAATCGAGAATTAGGAGAGGATTATGACTCACCCTCAACCAGCAATTTTGCCGGAAGCGGGCCCTTTTGCACTTTACGTTGTGCTGAAGGTGATTGGGGATCAGGCGGCCGTGGTTCGTCAGTGCCAACAATGGCATGACAGCCTGGCTGAATTGAATCATCAACAACCGGATGCCCACCTGCGTGCCAGCGTGGCATTCGGCCGGTCATTCTGGCAGAGCCTGGACCAGACACTACCGTTACAGTTTGATGATTTCCGACCACTCGGGAGCGGAGAGATCACTGCGCCGGTAACAGGCGGCGATGTGTTGCTGCACCTGAACTCCAGCCGTCATGATCTGAACTTCTTCGCCCTGCGCCAGTTCCTGCAGCCCATCGCGGAAGCGGTTGAGATCCTGGATGAGACTTATGGTTATCGTTATCTGGATGCGCGGGACATGACCGGGTTCATTGACGGTACAGAAAACCCGAAGACCCTGGAATCGCGCGGTGAAGTGGCCCTGATCCCGGACGGTGAGTTTGCCGGGGGGAGTTTTGTCATGGTGCAGCGGTTTGTCCATAACCTACCGGCCTGGCATCGCCTCAACGTCAAGGCGCAGGAGAAAGTGATTGGCCGGACGAAGCCGGATTCTGTTGAGCTCGACGATGTGCCGGAAAACTCTCATGTGGGCCGGGTGGATATCAAAGAAGAAGGGAAAGGCTTGAAGATTGTTCGTCACAGCCTGCCTTATGGCACGGTGAGCGGCGATCATGGCCTGCTGTTTATCGCATACTGCCATACTCAGCATAACTTTCATGCGATGCTCGAGAGCATGTATGGGGAAACGGATGGGAAAACAGACACCATGCTGCGCTTTACCCGGGCGGTGACCGGTGCTTACTTCTTCGCTCCGTCGCTGGAGATGCTTAACGCACTGTAAGGTCTATCGAGCGGATAAATAAAAGCGCTCCCCGAGGGGAGCGCTTTTTCGTGGTCTTTCGCATGGAACACGCGGGCGGTGATTACTTCTTCACGCGCAGAACTGGTGTCTCACCCACAGTCGTTGGGCCAGACAGCTTGTTCAGCTCTTTGATTTCGTCCATATTCGAGATAACAACAGGTGTCAGCGTCGATTTTGCTTTTTCTTCCAGCAGGGCCAGATCGAACTCAATAATGGTGTCACCGATTTTCACGGTCTGGCCTTCTTCCGCAACGCGGGTGAAGCCTTCACCTTTCAGTTCAACGGTGTCGATACCGAAGTGAACAAACAGTTCGATGCCATCGTCAGACTCGATAGAGAACGCGTGGTTGGTTTCGAAAATTTTGCCGATTGTGCCGTTTACCGGGGCAACCATTTTGTTGCCAGCTGGCTTAATTGCGATACCATCACCAACGATTTTTTCTGCAAACACAACATCTGGCACATCTTCGATGTTTACGATTTCGCCAGACAGCGGTGCGATGATGTCAATAGCACCCGCTTCGTTGTTGTCGTCTGATACCAGCTTCTTCAATTTGTCAAACAGACCCATATCGTTGCTCCTAAGCGTTGTTATTCTATCTGCAGCTATATTAGCAGATGGTCTTTTCTGCGATGAATTTTTCTACGTGTGCTTCGATTTCAGCTGCTGTCGGTAGCGCCAGTGCTTGCTCGGCCATTGCCTGAACATCAGCAAAATTCGCGTTACGGATAATTTTCTTAATGCGCGGAATCGAGATTCCACTCATGCTGAATTCGTCCAGGCCCATGCCCAACAGGAGCAGGGTTGCACGCTCGTCACCGGCAAGCTCACCGCACATGCCTGTCCATTTGCCTTCTTTGTGCGACGCATCGATCACTTGTTTGATCACCGTCAGGACAGCAGGAGACAGTGGGTTATACAGGTGAGAGATCAGCTCATTACCACGGTCAACAGCCAGAGTATACTGGGTTAGGTCGTTTGTACCAATACTAAAGAAATCAACTTCTTTGGCAAGGTGGTGAGCTATCGCTGCTGCTGCTGGTGTTTCCACCATCACACCGATTTCGATGCTCTCGTCAAAAGCCAGGCCTTCAGCACGAAGCTCGGCTTTATAGGTGTCCATGGCTGCTTTCAGCTCACGGATCTCTTCAACAGAGATGATCATCGGGAACATGATGCGGATTTTGCCATGGGCAGAGGCGCGCAGGATACCACGCAGCTGATCACGCAGGATCTCGCGACGATCCAGGCTGATCCGTACGGCACGCCAGCCCAGGAATGGATTCATTTCTTGCGGCAGATCCATGTATGGCAGGTCTTTGTCACCACCGATATCCATGGTACGGATAATCACGGGCTCGCCCTGCATGGCTTCAGCAACATCTTTATACGCCTGGTACTGCTCTTCTTCGGTTGGCAGCGCGTCGCGATCCATGAACAGGAATTCAGTCCGGTACAGGCCAACCCCTTCACCGCCATTGCGATTGATGCCGTCGCAGTCTTTCACGGTACCGATGTTGCCGCACACTTCAACTTGCTTGCCGTCTAAAGTGATTGCCGGCAGATCTTTCAGTTTCGCCAGTTCTTCTTTTTCCGCCTGGTGAGCGTCACGGATCGCTTTGAATTTGGTCAGTTCGGCTTCGCTCGGGTTAACGATCACTTCATTGTTAATGGCATCGAGAATCAGCATATCGCCGTTCTTTACTTTTGCCGTGATGTTATTGGTACCGACAATCGCCGGCAGCTCCAGCGAGCGGGCCATGATCGACGTGTGGGATGTCCGGCCGCCGATATCTGTGATGAAGCCCAGAACATAGTTCAGGTTGATTTGCGCAGTTTCTGAAGGGGTCAGGTCGTTGGCAACCAGGATCACTTCTTCATTGATCGAGCTCAGGTTGACAACATTGATCCCCAGCGCGTTTTTGACGACACGGTTACCGATATCCCGGATATCCGTGGCGCGCTCTTTCAGGTATTCGTCATCCAGCGATTCCAGTGTCATGGCTTGCTCTTCAATTACTGAATGAATCGCAAGGTCCGCGGATGCTTTGTTGTCTTTAATGAAGGCTATGATTTCTTCTTCCAGCTCTTCATCTTCCAGTAGCATGATGTGACCTTCAAAGATCGCTTCTTTTTCTTCACCAAAGGTGGCGCGTGCTTTCTCTTTGATCACTTCCAGTTGTTCGGAAGATTTTTTTCGAGCGTCGAAGAAACGCTGAATTTCGTTCTCGATTTGATCTGCAGCGACAGGAGCCTTGTTTAGAACAATCTCTTCTTCCTGCAGGAGTAGTGCTTTACCGAAAGCAATACCCGGAGATGCCAGGATACCTGAAATCATAGCCTTACCTTAAATTAACTAGAAACTTGGATGTGTGACAAACAGCTGCGAATTAATGCAGTTCGTCCATGAGGGCAACCAGGTGATCGACAGCTTGCTGTGCCTGAGTACCTTCAGCTGAGATGGTCACAACAGTACCTTTCACCAGACCCAGAGTTTGTAGTTTGAACAGGCTTTTAGCGCTGGCGCTTTTGCCGTTAGAGGTTACAGTGATGTCCGCGTCAAACGCTTTGGCTTCTTTAACGAATTGTGCAGCCGGACGCGTGTGTAGACCATTTTCTGCAGTAATCTCAACTTGCTTCTGATACATTTTTCACCCCGATTCATTTCGTATTTATTTAATATTAACGTAACTGAAAGTAAGCTTAACCCGGATAACCTGTCTTTGCTCACCTGGAGTATAAACTACCCAACAGTTCGGCGTTTTAGCTTAATCCAAGTCAATGTTTTGTGACATTTATGGCATTTCAAGTGTCAAATCGGTCAATAAGTGACCTTTTATTTCGACGCTAGAAATAAAACGCAACGGTTTTATATTAAAGCTCAGTGCGAAATGCAACAAAAAAGCCCCCACAGGGGGAGCTTTCAGGTAGTTATCTGACCTCTAACTTTTTAAAGTGTGATCACTGTTGGGTTTCTTTTTCAGTGAAAATACCGGCAAAGAGGGCAGTAGAAAGATAGCGCTCACCTGAGCTTGGCAGCACAACAACAATGTTCTTTCCAGAAAATTCAGGACGTTCTGCGATGCGGTTGGCAGCAACCACGGCGGCGCCAGAAGAAATACCGGCCAGGATCCCTTCTTCTTCCATCAGGCGACGTGCCATGTCGATGGCATCTTCTGAGCTGACTAGCGCAACTTCATCAATCAGATCCAGGTCCAGATTGTCCGGAATAAAGCCGGCACCGATCCCCTGAATCTTGTGTGGCGCAGGTTTGATCTCTTCGCCGTTCAACGCTTGGGAGATGACCGGAGACTCAGATGGCTCAACGGCAACTGTGGTGATGGCTTTGCCTTTCTGCTGCTTAATAAAGCGGCTCACGCCTGTCAGGGTTCCGCCGGTGCCGACACCGGAGACAAACACATCAACCTCACCATCGGTAGCTTCCCAAATTTCAGGGCCGGTGGTTTTCTCATGGATTTCCGGGTTTGCCGGGTTGCTGAATTGTTGCAGCAGCAGGTATTTTTCCGGATCCGAGGCCACAATTTCTTCGGCTTTCTCAATGGCGCCTTTCATCCCTTTCGGGGCTTCGGTCAGCACTAGGTTGGCACCCAGCGCTTTGAGCAGCTTGCGGCGCTCCAGGCTCATGCTTTCCGGCATGGTCAGCGTTAACTTGTAACCACGGGCAGCCGCGACAAACGCAAGAGCAATACCGGTATTGCCGCTGGTTGGCTCAACCAGTTCTACGCCTTCTTTCAGCAGACCTTTCTTCTCGGCGTCCCAAATCATGTTGGCACCGATACGGCATTTCACACTGAAGCTTGGGTTACGGGCTTCAACTTTTGCCAGAACGTTACCTTGACTGACACGGTTCAGGCGAACGAGCGGGGTATTACCAATCGTTAGGGAATTATCTTCGTAAATCTTGCTCATGCTGGTCGTTCCTTCGTGACACGTTTAAACAATTAACAGGTTAAGCATAAACCGTGTCTTCAATTTGGAAAGTAATTAATTGTTATATCTTATTGTTATATAGGATGGAATTGTAAGCAGAAATAAGAAAGAACAACGCCATGCTGACCCGAGCAGAATGCACGGGCCAGTATGGTGAGGGACGTGATTAGTAGTTGCGGAACTGGCCGCGGTAATGGTCGACCCACATGGCGGTGGCGCCACACACCGCAATCGGCATCACCACCAGGTTCAGGAGTGGCGTCATGGTAAAGAGCATGACCAGCGCGCCAAAGCCCAGAGACTTGCCGCGTTTTTGCTTCAGGGCATCGCGCATGGCCGGAAACGGCACTTTGTGGTTATCAAACGGGTAGTCAGCATATTGAATGCTCATCATCCAGGCACTGAACAAAAACCAGAGCACCGGACCGATGGTCTGGCCGATGGCCGGAATCCACATCAGGATCAGCAGCCCGATGGCCTTGGGGAGGTAGTATTTCAGCTTGACCCATTCCCGGTGCATGATGCGCGGCAAGTCTTTGAGAATCGTGCGCAATCCGGCATCCGGTGTTTTTGCACCGGTCAGCTTGGCTTCCAGGTGTTCGGCCAGCAGACCGTTAAAGGGCGCGGCAATCCAGTTGGCAATGGTGCTGAAAAAGTAAGAAAACGTGACCAGTGCGGCAATCGCCAGCAGTGGCCAAAGCAGGTATGAGAGCCAGTCGAGCCAGGTAGGCAGAGAGGACATCCAGCTGTTGATCCAGTCATCCAGTTGCATCAGGACATACGTAAAGGCGCTGCCGAACAGCAAAATATTAATGAGTAGCGGCAAGAGCACGAAGCGGCGGGTGCCGGGCTGCATGGCCAGGGACATGCCCTTGAAAAAATAGCCGGCTCCGGTATGTGGCTGTTGGGCCATGGACTGTGACATCGGGTTCTCCTCTGAATGTACCGACGGATGATGCAAAATGCAGATCAGCAACAGGTGGAAGCATGTTAACGGGGAGCCGGGTTGTGAAGCAAATCTCATCTTGGCGTCATGGCTCATAAAAGTCGGAAAATCCAATTTTTAGGCTGAAATTTGCGCGATTTTGTGCTCAGGAGCACTATCTTGCCGGAATCGCAATAATCGTCTTCTCTTTCTGATTTGAGTTTTGGTACATTAGAGCCCATTCCTTTAATTATCTGCGTTGTACTGGCAAGGTGGTTAAAGGAATCGAGCAAAACGGTTGAGGTGATCTTTCAAGTGAGGGCGTTTCGCCGGGTTGCCTGAGTCATAGTCATGGTCATAATCCCTTTACGGGGAAAGAGTAAAGTCAGAGTATTCATATGCAGGAATTGCGTCTGGTCCTTATTATTGTCGGCGCCCTGGCGATTGCAGCCTTATTGCTGCATGGCCTGTGGAGTAGCCGGAAGGAAAAACCCGCTAAGTTTGGCGAAAAGCCGCTGGGAAAGCTGGGTGAAGAAAGCAGTGTTGATGCTGACGGATTTGATCAGGATGGTGTCGGCAGCGTACGGGTGGTTCATGCTGACCACCCAAGCCGGGAGAAAGCATCCCGCAAAGAGCCTGAATTTCATTTTGGCGAAAAACCGGAAGCGGATCCGCTGATGGCTCCGACTCAGCCAGTGCCGCGAACTGAACCGGATCTCCCGTCAATGGCGGTGAATGTATCAGCCACCACCCCGGAGACAATGCTGGAAGCGCCGCAGACGGCAGCCGTTGAACAGGTTGAGCCGGTGATCGCATCAACGAATCCAACAAAATTAACCAATCCGACAGCGCCTCAAGTGATGGCGCCGGAATCAACGCTGGGCGTTACTGAAGCACCGATTGAGGTTGAGGACGTTGTTCAGAAACCTGTTCTGGAGCCCGCTTCGGAATCGATGCCGGTGCCTGACTCCGCGTTAACCGAAACCGCGGAGGCCGGTGCAGCGCCAGCGAAAGCCGAATTTCAAGCGGAATTTGTTGAAGTGCAGGCGAGTTCGGAAGCATTATCGGCAACGCCGTTGGTTGACGAAGCGACGATGACGGCTGTTACAAGCGCTGAAGAAACGGTTGCTGAGACTGTCGTCGAACCGGATGTTCAGGTTGATGCCGACGTTCAGGCTGTCACCGACACCGCAGATGAGCAGCCAGAAATCCTGCCGCCGGATTACTTGGTGCTGAATGTTCATGCCCGTCGTGGCCAAATCATTCGGGGAAGTGCTCTGTTTAGCTGCCTGGAACAAAATGGGTTGTATTTCGGAGAGAATGCGGTGTATCACCGCCATGCTGATCCGGCCGGGACTGGGCCGATCATCTACTCTGTGACTAATATGGTGAATCCGGGGCATTTTCCGGACCATGATGATCCGGCCTTTGAAACACCGGGAGTGGCATTTTACCTGATGCTGCCATGTCCGGGACGGGCGGATAATAACTTTAACCAGATGTTGCTGACCGTTCAGCGTGTTGCGGATGAACTGGGAGCCGACATTCTGGATCACGAGCGTGCGCTGATTACGCCACATCGGATTGAGTCGTACCGTGAAAAAGCGAAGCGGTACATCCAGGCGTAATCGCAGGTCGTGAATGAATTGGTATGGGCCCCTTCTTGGGGCCTTATTTTTATACGATAGGATTAAGAATGAGTCACGATATTCAGCAGCAACTGACAGCGCTGCGCGAACAGCTTGCTTATCATGGTCATCGGTATTATGTCGAAGACAGCCCGGAAATTCCGGATGCCGAATATGATCGCATGATGCAACAATTGCTTGCCCTGGAAGCAACGCATCCTGAGTTGATCACGGCTGACTCGCCAAGCCAGCGGGTGGGCGGCAAGCCGTTGGATGGCTTTAGCGAAGTGCGTCATGAGCTGCCGATGTTGTCTTTGGATAATGCGTTCAGTGACGAAGACCTGAAAGCATTTGAGAAGCGGATGATCGATCGTTTGCCGGCAAGCTATGCACTGACCTTCTGCTGTGAGCCCAAGCTTGATGGTCTGGCGGTCAGCCTGTTGTATGAGAATGGCATCTTGGTGCAGGCCGCGACGCGCGGGGACGGCACCACCGGGGAGAATATTACCGCCAACGTGCGTACTATTCGTGCGGTGCCGCTTAAATTGTACGGTGAAGGCTGGCCGGCCCGGCTGGAAGTCCGGGGCGAAGTCTTTATGCCGAAGCCGGGTTTTGAGGCGCTTAATGCGAATGCGCAGAAGAAAGGTGAGAAGACCTTTGTCAACCCGCGAAATGCGGCGGCAGGCAGCCTGCGCCAGCTGGATCCGAAAATTACGGCCACCCGACCGCTGAGTTTTTACGCTTACTCTGTGGGCGTGATGGAAGGCGGGACGCTGGCGGCAGGTCAGTTTGAGCGCCTGACGCAGCTCAAAGGCTGGGGGATCCCCATGTGCCCCGAAAGCCGTCACCTGAGCAGCATTGAGGACGTCATTCAATATTATCAGGACATTGGCGAGCGCCGTGGAAACCTGCCTTATGAGATTGACGGGGTGGTGATCAAGGTTGACGATATCGAAACTCAGCAACGGCTGGGATTCGTTGCCCGGGCACCACGCTGGGCCATTGCCTATAAATTTCCGGCCCAGGAAGAAATTACCCGGCTCAATAATGTCGAGTTTCAGGTTGGACGAACCGGGGCGATTACACCGGTAGCCAAACTGGAGCCGGTGTTTGTTGGTGGCGTGACCGTGAGTAATGCCACTTTGCACAATGCCGACGAGGTTGCTCGCTTAGGGGTGATGATCGGAGATACGGTGATCGTTCGCCGGGCGGGGGATGTGATCCCACAAATTGTCTCTGTGGTGACATCCAAGCGTCCTGACGATGCCGAAGCGATTGTGTTTCCCTCGGAATGCCCGGTGTGTCAGTCCAAGGTCGAGCGGGTCGAAGGCGAAGCGGTGACACGCTGCTCCGGTGGCTTGTACTGCCGCGCTCAGCGCAAAGAGGCATTGAAGCATTTTGTTTCTCGCAAGGCTCTGGATGTGGATGGCTGCGGTGACAAAGTGATTGAGCAATTGGTTGAGCGGGAAATGGTGACGACTCCGGCCGACTTGTTCACACTGTCCGCCGGCGTGTTGACGGTGCTCGATCGGATGGGACCGAAATCTGCGCAAAACCTGGTGGCGGCGCTGGAAAAATCAAAGCTGACGACCCTGCCGCGCTTTCTGTATTCCCTCGGGATCCGGGAAGTCGGGGAGGCCACCGCAGCCAACCTCGCCAAGCACTTCGAAACCATTGAGGCCCTGAGCCAGGCGACGTTGGAACAGCTCGTCGAAGTGCCTGATGTTGGGACCATTGTGGCAGCACATGTGGTGAACTTCTTCCGGGAAGCCCATAACCTGGAGGTCATCCAGTCCCTTCGTGAAGCTGGCGTTCACTGGCCGGCCATTGAAAAACCGGCAGATGATGCCGACTTACCGCTCGATGGTAAAACGGTCGTCCTGACGGGCTCTTTGTCACAATTGACGCGTGCTGAAGCCAAAGCGGCACTGCAGGAGATGGGGGCCAAAGTGACGGGCAGCGTCTCGAAGAAAACGGATTTGTTGGTTGCCGGAGAAGCGGCAGGTTCCAAACTGGCAAAAGCCCAAGAGCTTGGGATTGAAATCTGGGATGAGCAAGCGCTGGTCAACTTTATGCAGCGTTAATTAATTCGTCGAAGCAATTCAATAAAGTGGCATAGGGGTAACCTGTGCCACTTTTTTATCACCCTTGCATTATTCCTTTTGCATATTTTTTATCTTGAAAATACCATCTGATCATACTTCAATTTTCGGTCTTATTTACTTGAAACGAACCAAGTGATAGATCACTTATTTCTCGAGCTAGATCACGCATCAAAAACAAAATAATCATAAGCCGTTGTAAATATTGAGTTTATTTTGTTTTTCCGAACTCATTTGACCTGGATCACTAACGGAGTAAAAGTTTGCACTGCCTCATATTTTTTAAACAATTAAGTAAGTTATCGTTGATGTTTTGCGCTGCGAAAGTAGTCTAGTGAGTGAAGTAAATAAGACGTTCTAACGAACTGAACGAATATGATTTAGCGCGGTTTTTTAACGGCGTTGACATATGGGGAGTTGCTTAGTGCCTTCGGCGGCCAACCTTTTAGGCACGGGTAAATCAGCTAAAATTTTAGGAGTTATTCCATGGGTAAAGTATTTAAGTGTTCGGTACTAGGTATGGCAGTTGCTGCGGCTTCAATGGCTTCAGTATCAGTTCAAGCGAAACCAGCAACGGATACCGTCGATCTCTATGGTCAGGTTGCTGTTTCTGTATGGGGCGGTGAGGCAGAAGGCGATACGCTGAATGTCCTGAATGAATCACGTTTTGGCTTACGTGGTACTGTTGATCTTGAAAAAGGTCCGAAGGTGTTCTGGCAGATGGAAGCCGGCGATGTTGGCGATGGCCAGAAAGAGGAAGACGGTGGTATCTCTCGAATGGGCTTCCGTGACACCTATATCGGATTTGAATTTGATGGCGTAGGTAAACTACGCGTGGGCCGTGTACTGACACCTGCGTATGAAATTGTTGACTGGCCATATTCAGGCCAAGCACGTGGTAAAGTGTTTGATTGGACAACTGATGTCGAAGGTGGTGTAAACTACGATCGCCATGGTGATAGTGTTCGTTTTGATTCAGCTCAATTTGGCGCAGTCAACTTCTCGCTAGCTGCTGGTAAAGGGAACGTCACTGAAGAAGATAACAACTTCTATGGTGCAGCTGCTCATGTTAAAGCTGGTCCTGTCGTACTTCACCTGGGCTATGAATACGGCACTGATCGTCGTCTAGATGTAAAGGATGAGAAAAAAGGACGTTCCGATACTCAGTTGATCATTGCTGGTTTTGAAGCAACGTTTGGCTCATTTGGCCTGCATGGTGCTTATAAAGTCATGGGTGCGGAGTACGATAATAACGCGCCAGATCAGGATCAAACGGCTTACTCCGTCGGTACTTCTTATGCAACGGGTGACTGGCTATTCCGTTTAGGTTATGCAGCGCAGCAAGATCTGGAAACTGGCAATGTAAAAACAACGGCTAAATCCGAAAATATTGTTTCCTTTGATGCGACATACTTCATTGACCCGAATGCAGAAGTATGGGTTCGTCCTTACCAGTTAAAACAAGGTGGTGAAAGTAAATTTGGCGCCGGTGTTGGTATCGGTTACTACTTCTAATCTGAAGCATCTTGATTTAACATAATTTAATCTGTAAAAAAGTCGTCTGTATATCAGGCGACTTTTTTAATTAATATTTTCAGTTTAAAATGTCACATCAATAAAAAGGCTCATCCATTGTTCATGAATGAGCCTTTTCTATTGTTTGGTTTCTATTTAATATTTGTCACTGCCCAGCTCAAAAATTGTTTTTTAGTTTCTTCATCAGCCTGACTGAACCAGTGCTTCAACATCATTTCTGTTTTATTTGATTCAGTGATTTGTGTAGACGTATCCGTTGTCGAATTGGCCACATCTTTTGTGATTGACTCCGGCGCTTGAGCGATTGGAGTAGGGAGAGTATTCAACGTTGCGATACTGGCAATCGCTTGGCTTTGGTTATACTTTTCAACTTCTCGGGTGAAATCAGGAGCAAGATCAAAGCCAATCGCCATAGTATCGTAGACAAATGGGAATTGTTTTCCTGACTCCTTGACACTTATTGAAGGCGATGTATTGAACTGATGTCCCTCATCTAGTGTTCTGATATTCGGAACTTCAAGTTTTAGATGGGTATCCTTTCCTGAAAAACGCATTAGGATCGGAACTGATTTAAACTTGGTTTTCTTACTGCCGGACTCTCTGACAGCTTTTGAAATCCGGAAAGCAATTTGGTTGGTACCATCAGGTAGTTGAATTTCTGGCTGATGATCAAATCCAAAGACAGAATAACCGCTATCTTGGCCATTAATAACCAATAATTGAATCCCCTTCGGTATTTCCATTGTCACTTGTGCTGCAGTTATTGGTGCTAGCGGTAACAATATTGTTGCCAAAGCAAATTGTGTTAATTTCATAAAAACTCCTTGAAGGGGCCGCTGAATTTGGATGCGGCGTTTCCTCTTTAAAATACAAATCATTAATTATTTTACGTTGCTGAAGTAAGGTGAGAAAGATTATTTCATTTATCTATAGTCGTAATCAGAACTTAGTCACAACCATGAATGGAATCACTGGTTTTATTATGCTTTATGAGAGGGTAATAAATTTTGGGCGAACTGGATATGATTATTAGACTAATAAATATTGAATTAGTATTCAGAAATGGCGGGTTGTTAACCGAGCCTTTAGGTGAGAGAAGCACATTTGTGTCTGCGCATTTTTGAGCTCAGATCAGGAGGGGAGCATCTGTTTTATTATCCTCCTGAATCATGCTTGAACGCCAACCGAGATTCTGGCGGGGCATACCTTGAACGATGTGCATTTGTTTCAGCGATACCATTACAGGGCGCAGGTTGTTGTTTGACTAAAAACCTTCAACTTATTGAATATTCGAGTGATTTTTGGTTTTCTCCGTGTTTTCAACACGGAGAATAGCGAGTACGTATGGCGTCAATCTCACCGGGGGTGAGCCTTGCTGAAGGTTTACCTAAGTCTGCTTGCGTATGTGTTCAACACTGCTACTTTTGTACAATTGGTTCTTGGTGCTAGAATAGCTGCCATCTTTAGTAAGGCAGTAATTTTGCTGCCAGATGCATCTTCTTTCATTTAGGTATTTCAGATGACGGTGAAAACTCGCTTCGCACCGAGCCCGACAGGCTTTTTACATGTTGGTGGTGCTCGTACTGCGCTGTACTCTTGGCTATTTGCGAAACATATGGGCGGTGAATTCGTCCTGCGGATCGAAGACACGGATCTCGAGCGTTCGACTCAGGAAGCGATTGACGCCATTTTGGAAGGGATGGAGTGGCTTGGCCTGACTTGGGATGAGGGTCCTTACTATCAGACCAAGCGTTTTGACCGTTACAATCAGTTGATTGACCAACTGCTGACGGAAGATAAGGCGTACAAGTGCTACTGCCCGAAAGAGCTGCTGGATGAAATCCGTGAAGAGCAAATGGCTGCGGGCGTGAAGCCGCGCTACGATGCTAATCATCCGAAAGTGATCGCGGCGAACGACGCGGCGACTGAAGACAGCCCATGTGTGATCCGCTTCCGTAACCCGAAGGAGGGGACCGTGGTCTTCAACGATCACATACGTGGTCGGATTGAAATTGCCAACAGCGAGCTGGATGATCTGATCATTCGCCGGACCGATGGCAGCCCAACTTATAACTTCTGTGTGGTGGTTGATGATTGGGATATGGGGATCACCCAGGTTGTCCGTGGGGAAGACCATATCAACAATACGCCGCGCCAGATTAATATCTATCACGCCCTGGGTGCACCGGTACCTGAGTTTGCCCACTGTGCGATGATCCTGGGCGATGATGGCACCAAGCTGTCCAAACGTCACGGCGCAGTCAGCGTGATGCAGTATCGCGATGAAGGTTATCTGCCGCACGCGCTGCTGAACTATCTGGTTCGTCTGGGTTGGTCTCATGGCGATCAAGAAATTTTCTCGCTGGAAGAGATGATCAAGCTGTTCAGCCTGGATTCGATCAGCAAGTCAGCTTCAGCCTTTAACACCGATAAGCTGCTGTGGTTGAACAACCACTATATCAAATCATCTGATCCTGAGTATGTCGCGAAATATCTGCAAT
Organism: Photobacterium sp. MCCC 1A19761; assembly: GCF_037389125.1. NCBI lineage: Bacteria > Pseudomonadati > Pseudomonadota > Gammaproteobacteria > Vibrionales > Vibrionaceae > Photobacterium > Photobacterium sp. MCCC 1A19761. The sequence goes on along the minus strand of NZ_JAZGTF010000007.1, from coordinate 77,963 downwards.
GGCATCTGGATAAGAAAGAAATTGATACGGCGAATGGCCCGGCTGTGACGGATGTGATTCAGCTGGTTGGTGAGCGTTGCAACACCCTGATTGAACTGGCAGAGCAGTCTCGTTACTTCTATCAGGACTTCAGCGAGTTTGAAGCGGGTGCGGCGAAGAAACACTTACGTCCTGTCGCGAAAGAAGCGCTTGAATTGGCGTTGGCCAAAGTTGAAGCGTTGGAAGCCTGGACAACGGAGAATCTGCACACCGTGATCCAAGACACCTGTACCGAGCTGGAGCTGGGCATGGGCAAGGTCGGGATGCCGCTGCGTGTTGCCGTAACCGGTCAGGGTCAATCCCCATCGGTTGATGCGGTAATGACGCTGGTTGGCAAGGCGCGTGTTGTTGCCCGGATTAAGATGGCGTTGGAATACATTGCCGGACGCGAAGCTAGCGCATAATAGAATAAGCGGAATGGGAACCCATTCCGCTTTTTTCACTTCATGATAGACATGCTGATAATTAATTTTTATCCGATTTATGGATTAGTATATAACGTTCCATACAGACTCGGATGTTTTGCGACCCAGCACAGTATCTGAAAGCGTCTTGGTCTAGAACCAATGGAGTACCTGCAAGAGTATATGCCATTGAGTTAAAGCTGGTCGATATCAATGCCGCGGTGACAAAAATCAATAACTTCTTCATACGCAATCTCCCATTTATTGTTGAAGTCCCCACTTCTTATTATTGCAAGTTGTATCAATAAACTTTCAAAATACTGTATAAGTCACATTAAATTGAATATTTACAGCACTTATCAATAAAATAATAGATCAGGATCATTTTTTTCAAATCTTAATAAGCACCTATTTTTATGTACGTAAATCGGTACTTATAAGATGCAGTAAGTTTTAAAAATGACATTAGTTTGATCTGGTTAACAAAACTGTGGCATGCGGAAAACTAGGAGAAGTGAATCTATTGACATGAATTTATTAACTATTTAGTATGTCTACGTCATTTGGGGCTATAGCTCAGCTGGGAGAGCGCTTGCATGGCATGCAAGAGGTCAGCGGTTCGATCCCGCTTAGCTCCACCAAATTTGTATCGCTTTGTCTTAGATATGAGACGACGATAGTACGAACGTTAAAAAACCTCGCTATTTGCGGGGTTTTTTTGTTTTCCAGTATGCATGCACCGCAATCAAAGTTGCTGTGTCCATATATCGAGCTAAGTTGGCGGCGGGTAGAAGGCATAGCGCTCTAGTTCTCAAACGCTATCTGTTCGGTCTTCATGAAATGTTTGTATCGATGAAAGCGGATTGGGGAATGGCGCTCCCTGCAGGAGTTGAACCTGCGGCCTTCCCCTTAGGAGGGGGACGCTCTATCCGGCTGAGCTAAGGGAGCCTTGTCCGTCAATGACGTCGCCATTATACCTAAAATCCGCCATTTTTTAAGCGCTTATTGCTAGCGTGGTCGTTGCTTGGTCAGTAAATCACCAGGCTGAATGCTGCTCGCCAGATCCGGTTGCAGGACTGTCAGCTCGGCAGATTTTTCGTACACGCGCTCCACCTGCAACGTAATCTCGGTCTGGACCATCCGGTTACGCGGAATGCCTTGTTGATCAATAAAGCCGGCACTGTGCCAGAGCGCTAGCTGATCGCCCCGTCTTACCCCGTGGATCCGGCCGACGTTCACCTGAACATTGGTCCCGAAGACATTGACCACTTCCGGCAAGCTGGTACGGCAGGACAGGGCATTTTCCAAGTCCAGCATCATGTTCCGGCTCACGCGCTGGACCGCCTGTCCGAACGGCGATTGCCAGAACCGGGCGCTTTGGGTATCGACATGGCTGGCACGGTCAAAGGGCCATTGTGCAATTTCGCGGTAGTTCTTTTGCAGCAGCATTTCGCCGGTTTTACCGTCCATGATCTCCATCGTGGCGGCGAACTGGCGGTTGACCTGATCATTACTAAAACGGTTTTGCTCCAGCGTTGAGGTCAAGTCGGTAATTTGGCCGCTGATAATGTACTGGGCGTCATTATCTTCCGCCAGCATCATCATCGCTGAAGGCAGGCCGGGATTGACGGCGACCCGGGTGGAACCGGAGACAACAAAGCTTTGCGAATGGCGGGTGATCTGTCTTTGCAATAAGGCGGTAAAGTCGTTGCCGAGCTGATAAATCCCCCCCAGTGCCGCATGCTGCGGGGAGATCAGCGAAAAGTTGCTCAGCAGAACCCCTTTCTTGTACTGTACTTTGTGGCAAGTATTTGCCGACGGATAAATATCGATGCGAGCGGTCAGGTAATATTTGCCGCTCTGCTGGCCGGACTTGAGGACAATGATATGCCGAACTTCGTTACCGCTGAATTGGTACTCTGCCCGTGCCGTGGACAGATACGGTTTGAGATGGGAAAAACTGGCAATATCAGCCCCGGCGTGAGCCATGGCCTGGTAGACCGCATCTTCCAGCGCGTTGGTCCGGGCATTGTGTTCACTTTCCAGCATCACGGCTGAGCCGGTGACTTCCAGCCAGGCGGCATACAGCGGCGCCGAAGCAAAGAGGGCGGGCAGGCAAAGCGTTGTGAGGAAATTGATTAATTTTTTCATTGCATCTCTAGTTCGGTATGAAAATTGCTTACCACTGTTTAGTGTTAGAAAGTTTGCCGTGTCGGATGATTGACACTCTGACATCATATGCAAAGAGCGTTCCCGACAGCAGAATCATAGATTCATTGGTAAAGTTTTTCTTTCTTTGAACGATAACAGGCTACAAGACTATTTTCACCCGGAGCTGGCAAGAATGAAAAAATGGATAGTCCTGATACTGGCAGCGATGACTGTATCTTGCTCATACTCTCCGATTTATAACGGTAAAGAGCCGTATATGGGGAGTGCTTTCCTGCTGAAGGAGACGCCGCGTCATACCATGGACTTCTTCATTGAAGGGCTGACTGAGCAACTGCTGACGTCAAATCAATATCTGAGCGCCAAAACCCCGCTGGCGGTGACCTCATTTGTCGACCTCCAAGAGATGAACGAAACCAACTGGCTCGGGAATTCGGTCACCGAAGGGTTTATGTATCAGATGCAGCAACGCGGTTTTACCGTGGTTGATTATAAGGCGACCGGGGCGATCAAAGTGACGCCGGATGGTGATTTCGCGATCAGCCGCAACTGGCGTGATTTGGTCGGGGAGCAGCCGGTTGATTACGTCCTGACCGGAACCATGCTGCGCCAGGGCGCTGGCGTTCTGATCAACGCCCGGATTATCGGGATGCGCTCACGGGTCGTCATTGCGTCGGCTCAGGGGTTCCTGCCGGCTGATCGGATTGGACGTGACCTGGATACTTTGAATAAAATGCGACTCCAGAACGGCGTCATTATTCGAAATGATGCAACGACCTTCGATCGAAATACTGTGATTCTGAAACCCTAGGAGTTGATATGCGCTACTGGTTTGTGCTGCTTGTAACCCTGCTGGTGGGATGTCAGCCGTTAACGGAAATCCGTAATGAGAATCTGATCACCGCCGTAGGCTATGCCTCGATTAGCGAGCAACGTGGCAGCACGCTGGAAGAGAAACGTGTCCGGGCGATGCGGGCCTCAAAAATCGATGCTTACCGTGAATTGACGGAGCAGGTCTACGGCATGCGGATCAGTGCCAGAGCGGGAATGGAAGATCAACAACTGGGGATTGAGCGAACGGACGGGGCTGTGGACGGTATTATCCGCGGCGCGGAAGTGATCCGCAGTTATCCGGTCGGCGATAGTTTTGTGACGGAGATGCAACTGGATCTGAGCAAGATGAATCGGATGAAAGAGCACGGTGAAGTGTTCCATGTCCCGACCAATCAGGAAACCCTCTTTTAACGCCCTCACTCGAAAACATGCCTGTTTAATCGTTAGGCTATTTTCTCAACCGGGAAAATAGCCTAACGGCAGATGAGACCGCCATCAAGGCGATGACAGCATCATGACCCTCGGCTCTGACCAACACAATGACTCGCCATAAGCGCCCACACTACGGCTTGATCGCTTGGGCTACAATGGAAGTTGCTGCCACCATTTGCTTAGTGATATCTGGAAATTTATTGAAGCACAGGGAATCTGGCGGATAGATAAGTTCGCTTGACTGACTGAAATGGCTCAGGGAAAGGCAAAGATTGGAAGTAAGGCTGCTCAGGCTTTGATGTTGGTGCCCAAAGAACGCACGTTTTGTGCGACACCGCTGCTGTTGTAGGTCATCTGCTGTTTACCGCGGCTTTGTTGGAACAAGTTATTGAGCTTGTGAAAACTGAGTTGCGCACGTTGCAGTGCTTCGCCATTGACCTCGTTGATTTCCTTGCATTGGGCCACGGTGGTTTTGATCAGGCTGACTTGATTCGCCAGCTGAGGGTTTTCCGTCAGTTGTTGACGATGGGCATGACTGGCTATCAGGTGATCCTGCTGCTGAACCTGATTGAGCAGGGCCAGCTTGTCATTGGCAAGGCGGGCAATATCCGTCGATTTTCGCGTCACGATCGCAGTCTTTTCCTGTTCAAGCAGGCGACTGAGAGACTCCAGCGTTGCCAGTTGCAGTGCCAGAAGTTGTTCAATACTTTGTGCCATAACAGATTGCTTCGCCATTCAGATAAGACTGCCGCGTGATAGACTCGCGCCCAATTTACAGGCCGCGTAACTCGTCTTCGAATTTAAGCATATTCGATGCCAGTTTTTCAGCATCAACTTTGTAAGCGCCATTGGCAATGGCATCTTTAATCGCAGCAACCTTGGCGCTGTCGAAGCTTGGTTCGGTAGCAAGTTGTTGGTGAATTTGACCCACGGCTTTCCCTTGTGAGCTGAGCGAAACGGCGTCTTTCTGGGGACTGCCAATTCCCTGGGACTGCTGGTTTTTCGCAGTCGATGTCGCCGCATTTGACGTATTACCGCCAGTGCTACGGGTGGTGGTCATCAGATGGCCAGCGCGAAGCTGATCAATACTTGCCATAGTAAAAGCCTTTGCATAAAAAACTAGATACAGCCACTACATCGGCAGCCCATGAGATAACTTTAGCATTTTTTAAAAGCTAACCGTCACTTCTCCGACGCCGGTGATCACGCCATCGACGATGCGTTTGGATTTGCTGTTCTGGACCCGGACTTGCTCACCGAGGGAGCCGTCGGACAGGGCGATGCCTTTGGTGATCACATTGAACCCGCTGTGGCCGGCTTTGATCAGAACGGCATCGTTGCGGCATACCAGACAAATATCGTTGCCTTCAATCGCTTCGCCAATATTAACATTGCGCTTAACCTTAGAGCCAATAATTTGTTCCGGAGCATCGAATAGCACCCCGCGTTGAAAGCGGGCCTCAACCAGCTGAACGTCGAGATCCGCGTTGGTCAGGACGGCACCGCGTGCCAGTGGCTTGATCGCGACGACCCGTGGTAATAAGAGTTGCGTCTGAACGGGGACGTAAACCTGCCAACCATCGGTTGGACATCGGACCAGGACGGTAATATTGCCGCTCAGAGACTGCTTCCCCGGAACGGATACATCCAGCGGGGCCGTACAGTGGCCTAGTTTTAATCGTGAGTCCAAATTGGCCGCTTTAACCGTCAGTTGACCCTTTGTCGGCTTATCAACAATTGTCTTTACGTATTCTTCAGCGGTATGCTGGATGATATCGAGCGGATTTTGGGTTTCAGCTGACACAAAAGGGCTAAAGAAAATGGCCATAAGGCCGAAAAGCAAAGACAAGAGTGTGAAATGTGTTCTTTGGGTCACGGTTTTTACTCTTTAATGCAAAGTCGAAGGGGCTACAATTAGCCTCGAGCTGATCTTATGAAATTTGCGGTGAGAATGCTCATCAAACACGCATCGTCAGAAAACACGAATAACATGGAGTCACCTTATGTCGGGGATACTGGATTCAGTGAATCAGCGCACCCAGCTTGTTGGGCAAAACCGTTTGGAGCTACTCACCTTTCGGCTCAAGAGACGCCAGCGCTACGGAATAAACGTATTTAAAGTCAAAGAGGTGCTACAGTGCCCGAAACTGACCACTATGCCTAACCTGCACCCGTTGGTCAAAGGGATCGCTCACATTCGTGGTCAGACGATCTCGGTGATTGACATGAGCCTGGCAACTGGTGGCCGCCCGATTGACGATTTGGACAACTGCTTTGTGATCATCTCCGAGTTTAACCGCTCGGTGCAGGGCTTCCTGGTGTCGTCGGTTGAGCGCATCATTAACATGAACTGGGAATCAATCCTGCCGCCGCCGAAAGGGGCCGGCAAAGAGAACTACCTGACCGCGGTGACTGAAATTGATAACGAGCTGGTCGAAATTCTCGATGTGGAAAAGATCCTTGATGAGATTTCGCCGGTTAGTACTGATATCAGCGGCACTGTGCTGGAAGAGTTGGTCGAAGCTTCGCCGACCGTGCGTCGTGTACTGGTCGCGGATGACTCCAGTGTTGCGCGCAAGCAGGTACAGCGGGCAATTGAAGCGATCGGTTGTGAGTGCGTGTTGGTTAAAGACGGTAAAGAAGCGATTGAGAAGCTGCGGCAGATGGCTTCGGAGCAGAGCATTTACGAGCAGCTGGCCCTGGTGATTTCCGATATTGAAATGCCCGAAATGGATGGGTATACCCTGACGGCCGAGATCCGCAATGATGCCAAGTTGAAGGATTTACATGTTATCCTTCATACCTCCCTGAGTGGGGTGTTTAATCAGGCGATGGTTGAGCGAGTCGGCGCCAATGCGTTCATTCCTAAATTTAACCCGGATGAACTGGGTGCGGCGGTGAAAGCCGCCATGCCGCAATAATCGGAATAAGAGTAGTAGATGACAGCTATAACAATAAAAGACCAGGAATACCGTGACTTTTGCCGTTTTTTAGAAGCGCAATGCGGCATAGTACTAGGCGATAGCAAGCAGTATTTGGTCCGGAGCCGGTTAAGTCCGTTGGTCAGCCGATTTTCGCTATCATCTCTTTCTGAGTTACTGCAACTGGTGATCAGTGGCCGTAACCGGGAGTTACGGGTCGCAGCGGTCGATGCGATGACAACCAACGAAACGCTGTGGTTTCGTGATACCTATCCGTTTACGGTGCTGGCAGACAAAATTTTGCCGGAGCTGGCGGCAAACAAGCGTCCGATTAAGATCTGGTCATCGGCCAGCTCTTCCGGTCAGGAGCCGTATTCCATTGCCATGACGGTACTGGAGACTCAGAACCGACGGCCGGGGATGTTGGGCGGTGGGGTACAGATCACCGCTACGGACATTTCTCAGACAATGCTGGATACCTGTCGCGCCGGGGTCTACGACAACTTGGCCCTGAGTCGCGGTTTGTCACCGGAACGTCGCCGGACGTTTTTTGAAAACAACGGCGACGGACGAATGAAGGTCAATGACAAAGTCAAACGCATGGTGAGTTTTCGCCCGCAGAACCTCAAAGACAGTTACGCGCTGCTGGGGAAGTTCGATGTCATTTTTTGCCGTAATGTCCTGATTTACTTTTCACCGGAAATGAAGGCCAAGGTACTCAATCAAATGGCTGCCAGCCTCAATCCCGGCGGCTATCTGCTGCTGGGTGCCTCGGAGTCGCTGACCGGTTTGACCGATAAGTTTGAGATGATCCGCTGTAACCCGGGCATTATCTACAAGCTGAAGTAATCCCCATTACGCTGAGCCTGTTGCAATTCAGGCTCAGCCTTCTCCTCTGGCGCTAACCGCCACCTCCTTTTTCTTATTGACATCGCTTATTGATAAAATTGGCACAGCCTTTGCTTTATATCGTTAACGATTTTTGGAGGCTGCAATGTCCATCTCATTCGATAAAGCATTAGGTATTCATCAGCATACAGTTGGCGTACGTGGTAAACGTGCGGAAACCCTGGCGAGTAATATCGCCAATGCCAACACGCCGGGATACAAAGCAAAAGATATCGACTTTCAGCGTGCGCTGAATGCGGCAACCTCAGAGGCAAACATTGGCCTTAGCCGGACCAATGAACGGCATATCTCTGCCTCTACGATGGTGATGGGTGAGCAAAAGTATCGGGTGCCGACCCAGCCGGATACCGGTGACGGCAACACGGTGGATGCGCAGCTGGAACAAAACCTCTTCATGCAAAACGCACTGGAGTATCAGGCGTCACTTGACTTTCTGGGCTCTAAATTCAAGAACCTGAGCAAGGCATTAAAAGGAGAATAATCATGAGCTTGTTTAACGTTTTTAATGTCACGGGTTCTGCCATGAGTGCGGAGTCGGTTCGCCTGAACACCACTTCAAGCAACCTGGCCAATGCCAACAGTGTGAGTAGCTCGGCGGAAGAAACTTACCGCGCCCGCCATCCGGTGTTTGCCGCTGCGCTGGAAAGTGCCCGCTATAACCGTGAAGAGAGCGTGCCGGTACAGGTGAAAGGCATTGTGGAAAGTGAAAAGCCGCTGCGAGCCGAATATAACCCGGAGCACCCGCTGGCCAACGCGGAAGGGTATATCTATAAGCCGAATGTGAATGTGATGGAAGAAATGGCCAACATGATTTCAGCTTCTCGTTCCTATCAAAGCAATGTGCAGGTTGCTGATGCCAGCAAGCAGATGCTGATGCAAACATTGCAGATGGGTAAATAAGGGTAAGGAGTGACTGTTATGACCGGTATTAACGGCGCAGGTCAAAGCAATTTGTCCTACCTTGATCAACTCAAGGGGATGCAAGAGAAAAAGCTGCAGGAAGAGCAAAAAGTCACCGGCCAGAATGAGCTGAAGCAGGAAGACTTTCTCTCATTGCTGACCAAGCAGCTTGCCCAGCAGGATCCGTTCAAACCTGTCGGGAACGATCAGATGATTGCCCAGATGGCTTCTTTTGCCACCGTGGACGGCATCAACCAAATGAACGAGCAGTTTGGCAGTCTGAACTCTGCCATGACCTCGAATCAGGCGTTGCAGGCCTCTTCTCTGGTCGGTCGGGATGTCTTGGTCCCGAGTGCTACCGGAGTGAAAACGGCCGAGGGTTCAGTGGCCGGGATGGTGAAACTGCCGCAAGCACTGAACAACATGATGCTGCGCATTGAAAATGAGCAGGGCCAATTGATTAAAACCCTGGATATGGGCGCCAAACCGCCGGGGGAACACCGGATAGAGTGGGACGGTAAGGACGACAACGGCAATCTATTGCCGGAGGGTCGCTACCAGCTCAAGGTCGCCGGGTTAGTCGATGGCGAAAACCGTGAGTTTGACGTCTCCACGTATGCCAACGTCAACAGCGTGTTGCTGGGGAATGGCGACGGGAATGTCATGCTGAATCTGGCGGGCTATGATTCGCCATTCAAACTGTCTGAAGTTCTGGAAGTCGGCAAGGTTTAACCGGTTTTAGGAGATGTAACACATGGGATTTAATATTTCGCTCAGCGGTATCGGGGCTTCGCAGAAAGACCTCAATACCACCAGTAACAACATTGCCAACTCCAATACCTACGGTTTTAAAGAGTCCCGTGCCGAGTTCGGTGATGTGTATTCAAGCTCGATCTTTTCGAATGCCAAAACCACCACCGGGGGCGGGGTACAAACTTCTGTGGTGGCTCAGCAGTTCCACGAAGGGTCGAGTATCTATACCAATAACCCGATGGATTTGCGGATCTCCGGCAGCGGTTTCTTCGCGGTTGCGGATGATAAGTTGCAGCCGCAAAATAACAGCCTGACCCGAAACGGCGCGTTTCACCTCGATAAAGACAATAACATTGTCAACTCTGAGGGCCAGTACCTGCTGGGTTATCAGGTGGATCAGGAAACCGATCAGGTCATCTCATATGAAGCGCAGTCGCTCAAGGTGCCGGACCAGTTCGGTCAGCCGCGCGAGTCGCAAAATATCGAGATTGGTGTCAACTTACCGGCCTCAGCTCCAGCTAAAGATCCGTCTCAGTTTGATTTTAATGATGCCAGTACCTATAACAAGTCGTCGTCGTTGACCATGTATGATTCCCTGGGTCAACCCTATAAAATGACGACCTACTACGTGAAAGACAATGGTGGTAATACAGCCGAACCAACGGTGGACGAGAATGGCAATCCAGTTCCACCAGCACAAGATGCTGAAAATCGCTGGGCGGTTTACTATACCGTGACCGATGCCAGTGGGGAAAAGCCGGTTAGTATCAATTTGACACCGGAAGGTGACGGCGAAGTTGCCTCGGGAGATGCAAATGGTCCACGAGCTAACGGACATGTCGGTCACTTTGTTGAGTTTAATAACGATGGTTCGGTTAAGTCAGTCAATAACGGTAATCGTATTACCACTCAAGCTCTAGGCAAGCCTGTGGCAGAAGGTGGTGCGGGTGTCGAGATGAATGGAGCCAATGTTGATCAACTGCTGAACATTAATTTCGCTGAACCAACTCAATATGCGGCACCGTTTGAAATCCGTCGCTTTAACGAAGATGGGGCAACAACCGGTTATTTAGCCCGGGTTGATATTGATGCCAAAGGCTCGATTGTCGGCACCTATAGTAATGGCGAAAACGTGACCTTGGGTCGTGTGGGGATGGTGCGGGTCCCGAACGAGCAGGGGCTGGTCTCCAAGGGCGGCACCCAGTGGGTAGCGAGCCAGGATTCCGGCGCAGCCATCTGGGGTGAAGCCAGCCAGGGGGCCTTTGGCGCCGTGAAGAGCGGAACTCTGGAGCAGTCCAACATCGATATGACCCAGGAGCTGGTGGATCTGATCACCGCGCAGCGGAACTTCCAGGCCAACTCGCGTGCCCTGGAGGTGGATAACCAGCTGCAGCAGACCATTCTGCAAATCCGCTAATCCCATCCATCCGGGCTTCAGGCGGCGCCCCTCGCGTCACCTGAACCGGCCATTGCCGCTGCTTTGCCTTCGCGTTAAAAAAGCGGCAATGGTTGTCCGGACCTGCCATAAAATTGTCTCTCTCTGGCTGCCTGCGTTTGCAGAGTTGGCTAACTTCCTGATTTATAGTTGCTATCTTTGGTGGCATAGTTATTGCTTAATTTTGTCTAGATTGTGATTGGAGAGGCAATAATGGATCGTTCACTGTATTTGGCCATGAGTGGCGCCAAGCAAGACATGTATGGGTTGCAGTTGCATGCCAACAACCTGGCCAACGTGCGAACCACGGGTTTTCGCGCCGATTTGGCGCAGGCGCGCAGTATGCAGGCTTACGGTGAAGGGTTGCCGACCCGGGTTTTCTCGATGACGGAGCGTCCGGGGCAGGACATGTCACAAGGCTCGGTCATGACCACAGGTCGGGATCTTGACGTTGCCGTTGAAGGTGACGGTTGGTTGACGGTGCTGGACCCGACTGGCCAGGAAGCCTACACCCGCGCCGGTCATCTCAAGATCGATCAGACCGGGATGCTGCAAAACAGCAGCGGTCACCTGATGATGGGTGAAAGCGGCGGCCCGATTTTTATTCCACTCCCAATCAGCAAAATTGAAGTCGGTAAGGACGGAACCATTTCCGTGCTGCCGCAGGGGGCGCCACCGGAAGCGATGGAAGTGATCGATCGCCTGAAACTGGTTCGCCCGGATCATGCTGACCTTCGTAAAGACGCCAATGGCCTGTTCAAATCCAAAACCCCGAATCAAGTGTTTGACGCAGATGCCGGCGTCACACTGCTGAAGGGAGCGCTGGAAGGCAGCAATGTCAATGCGGTGGGTGAAATGACCAGCATGATCGACCTGCAACGCCATTTTGAAATGCAGGTCAAACTCATGAAAACAGCAGAAGAAATGGATGCGGCATCTTCGTCACTGCTGCGTTTAGGCTAAACCGATAAGAGGAATTCAATATGCATCCGGCACTATGGGTCAGTAAAACAGGTCTTGACGCGCAGCAAACCAATATTTCAACTATTTCGAACAACCTGGCGAACGCCTCGACCGTGGGCTTTAAGAAAAGCCGTGCGGTGTTTGAAGATCTGTTCTATCAAAATATTAACCAGCCGGGCGGCCAGTCGACGCAGGATACGCAACTGCCATCCGGCTTGATGCTGGGGGCCGGCTCGAAAGTGGTCGCGACCCAGAAAGTCCATACGCAAGGCAATACCCAAACCACCAACAACGCGATGGACATGATGATCGAAGGGGACGGCTTCTTCCAGATCCTGCTGCCGGACGGCAACATGGGGTATACCCGCAATGGTCAGTTCACCATCAATGGCGAAGGTCAGCTGGTGACCAGTGGTTCTGGCTATGTGCTGCAACCGGAGATTGTGGTGCCGGAAGATGCGGTTGGGATCACCATTGGGACCGACGGTGAAGTATCGGCGCGGATCCGGGGCCAGCAGGAAAACCAGGTACTGGGTCAGATCACCACGGTTGACTTCATTAACCCGGGCGGCCTGGAGCCGATTGGTCAGAACATGTTTTTGCCGACTGGTGCCAGCGGGGATGCCCAGGAAGGAGTTCCGGGTCTGGACGGACTCGGTTCAATCCGCCAGTCCATGCTGGAGACGTCGAACGTGAACGTCACCGAGGAGCTGGTGAACATGATTGAAGCCCAGCGGGTTTACGAGATGAACTCGAAAGTGATCTCGACCGTGGATCAGATGCTGAGTTACGTCAACCAGCAACTCTAACCGGGAGTTAATGTGGCGATGAAAAAACTCATTTTGGGCTTGGTCCTGGCGCTCTCCGGCTGTACCCAGTTTCAATTAGAGCAGGAACAAACGTCGGATGTTGCGCAGGCAACGTCGCCGATTGATGCCGTGGAAGGTACCACCAAGCAGGACAGTGACCTGATCGACCGCATGCGTCGCCGCGACGATCCGCAAGCCGGTGATCCGGCATGGGCCAGTATCCGGCCGCAAGAAAAACCGGAGCATTATTCTACGGCAACCGGTTCGCTGTTCGATGCCGCCGGGGCCCAGGATCTGTATGACGACACCAAACCGCGCGGGATCGGCGATATCGTCACCGTGATGCTGGAAGAAAAAACGCAGGCTAAGAAAAGTGCCAGTTCGGATCTGGATAAATCGGCAGATCTGTCGATGGATCCGATTGTCCTGGGCGGGAAGCCGCTGATGATTGGCGAGCGGGACTTGTCGTACGCCCTGAGCAACGCCAATACCTTTGCCGGCAGCTCCTCTGCGGATCAGAGCAACAGCATCCAGGGCTCAATCTCAGTAGAAGTGGTTGAGGTGCTGGCCAACGGCAATCTGTTGGTCCGTGGCGAGAAATGGCTGACATTAAACACCGGGGATGAATATATCCGGGTCAGCGGCACTATTCGACCGGATGATATCAGCCAGGAAAATACTATTGCCTCGACCCGGATTGCTAATGCCCGGATCCAGTACTCCGGTACCGGCGATCGTCAGGACGTTCAGGAGCAGGGTTGGCTGGCCCGGTTCTTTAACGTCAGTATTTAATCCGGTTGATTGAAGTAAGTGATCACCCAGCCCTATTTAATTCAGTGATGCCTGAGCATCGGGATCTGCGGAGCACCAAGTGAAATTTTCGACAATGTTTATGGGCCTGATCCTGCTGCTGGCGATGCCGACACATGCGGCCCGGATCAAAGACGTGGCGCAGGTTGCCGGCGTGCGCAGTAACCAACTGGTGGGTTATGGCCTGGTGGTTGGTTTGCCGGGCACCGGGGAAACCACGCCGTTTACCGATCAGAGCTTTAATGCCATGTTGCAAAACTTTGGCATTCAGCTTCCGGCGGGGACCAAGCCGAAAACCAAGAACGTTGCGGCAGTCGCTGTGAATGCAACCTTGCCACCGTTTACCAAGCAGGGGCAGACCATCGACATTACGGTCTCTTCCATCGGTTCGGCCAAGAGCCTTCGGGGCGGAACCCTGCTGCAAACCTTCCTTAAAGGCCTGGATGGTAAAGTCTATGCGATCGCGCAGGGGAGTTTGGTAGTCGGGGGTTTTAGTGCCGAGGGGGCCGATGGCTCCAAGATCGTCGGCAATACACCGACTGTCGGCAATATCTCCAATGGGGCCATGGTGGAACGGGAAGTCCCGAATCCGTTTGGCCGCGGGGATTTTCTGACCTTTAACCTGCTGGAGTCCGATTTCACGACCGCCCAGCGGATGGCCGACGCGGTGAACCAGTTCCTCGGGCCGCAGATGGCTGCTGCCGTCGATGCCACGTCGGTTCGGGTACGGGCGCCGCGTGATGTCAGCCAGCGGGTCGCATTTCTGGCGACCATTGAGAATCTCGAGTTCGAGCCTGCAGACGGCTCGGCCAAAATTATTGTCAACTCGCGTACCGGCACGATAGTGGTCGGCCAGCATGTCCGGTTGAAACCGGCGGCCATTACCCATGGCGGGATGACGGTAACGATCAAGGAAAACCTCACGGCCAGCCAGCCGAATGCATTTTCCGGCGGCAATACTGTGCTGGTTCCGAATTCGGACATCAGTGTTGAGGAAGAAGATTCCCGGATGTTCAAGTTCGAGCCGGGTGTGACACTGGATGAGCTGGTCCGGGCCGTGAACCAGGTCGGTGCGGCGCCGTCAGATTTGATGGCAATTTTGCAATCCCTGAAACAGGCTGGGGCCATTGAAGGCCAGTTGATTATTATTTAAACCTTTTCTCCAAGAACTGTAGCGCTACTGACTGTAGGTTTATGACTATGAAGACCACCGATCCGGGCTTTATTCATGATATCTCCAACCTGGAACGGTTGCGGGCCGGGATTAACAACGACGAAAGTGCCTCATTGCGTGGTGCGGCGCAGCAGTTTGAGGCGCTGTTCACCCAGATGTTGTTTAAATCCATGCGTCAGGCGAACGAGGCATTCGAGTCGGATTTAATGAGTAGTAATAACACCAAGTTCTTCGAGCAGATGCGCGACGAGCAGTTGGCCAGTGAACTCAGCACCACCGGATCGCTCGGGCTGGCCGATCTGATTGTTGCGCAGTTGGGCGGGGTGGAAGATCAGGCGGTGTCTGCCGATGAGCCGGCGTTTCGGGAAGCAGCCAAGGAAGTTCCGCTGAACTGGCCGCCGGAGCCGAAGCCGCTGGCGGATCGCCAGTCGGACAAAGCGATGCCCGTGGATAAAGCGATGCTTGCGGACAAAGCCCTGATCGAAAAAGCCGCGGATGATGCGCTGTCGTTGATGCAAAAAACGCAACCTGCGACTTTTACCGCGCCGCTACCGCCCCGGAAAATGGCGGCCCCTGAGCCTGAGTTTCATTCTCCGGAAGATTTTGTGACCCGTATGCGGCCCTTTGCGGAAAAGGCCGCCCATGCCTTAGGCACGGATCCATCGGTGCTGATCGCGCAAGCCGCGCTGGAGACCGGCTGGGGCAAGAAGGTGATCCGCAATGCGGCCGGAAACAGCAATAACTTGTTCAACATTAAGGCCGATCCGCGTTGGTCGGGTAACAAGGTCGCGACCAGTACCCTGGAGTTCCACAACGGGATCCCGGTGCAGGAGACTGCGGCGTTTCGCTCTTATGACAACTATCAGCAGAGCTTTAATGATTATGTTCGCTTCCTCAATGAGAACCCGCGCTACTCGCAGGCCCTGGAGCAGCCGGCAGATCCGGTCCGTTTTATCCGCAACCTGCATCAGGCCGGCTATGCCACCGACCCCAAATATTCCGATAAAGTTCTCAGCGTGATGGATACCGTCAAACGCTTGATGAAATAACCGGGTTGCTGCCGGATGCCTGAAGGGCTGCGACGTTGAGCGCCGCAGCACGCATAAATGAACCGAACAGCCTCGGCAACCGCCCGAACCGGAACGGCAAACTCTTGCCTTTCAGCGTCACACGCCACTCACTTCATTTGGAAAGTCGATATAAATCAATTGATTAGTAATGATTTATTCATGTGGCGCGATTCTTGCTTGTTAACCTCCAGATGATACTCACCCCCTCAGTGACGGAGGATCCATGGGGTTTGACTTGCTCAACCTTGGCTCGCAGGGGTTGATGACTGCTCAACGGCAGCTCAATACCACCAGCCATAACATTAACAATGTTAATACCGAAGGCTACAGCCGTCAGTCTGTGGTCCAGCAAGCCAATGATCCGATTTGGTGGGGGGGGAACCAATACGGCACCGGGGTTCATGCGGCAGAAGTTCGCCGCGGGTTTGATCAGTTTGCCACCAACGAACTGAACCTGACCACCACTAATCTGAGCTATGCCATGGAGCGGGAAGGCCAACTGGGCCGACTGGATAACATGTTGGCCAACAGTGCCAAGAAAATCCCGGAAGATATGAACCAGTGGTATGACGCCGTGAAAGCGCTGGCCGACAGCCCGAATGATATCGGCTCGCGCAAAGTGGTGCTGGAAAAAGGCAAGATGGTGGCGGCTGGTCTGAATGACAACTACACCATTCTCGCGCGTCAGCAATCGGAAACCAACGAAATCCTGTCACGCACCCTGAACCGGGTCAATGACATTGCCCGGGAGCTGGTGGATGTTCACAAAGCGCTGGTGAAAACGCCGGCATCCGGCCACGACAACGATCTGCTGGATCGCCATCAGAGCTTGATCAATGAGCTGTCTGAATACACCAAGGTCACGGTGACCCGTAAGAATGACGAAAGCTTCAATGTCATGATTGGCAGCGGTCATACCCTGGTTTCCGGAACGGAATCCAGTGAGCTGCGTATGGTCAGCGGCAAACCGGATCCGCAACAGACCCAATTGGCGATTGTAGAAGGAAAATCGCTGAAAACCATTAACAATGATGGTATCGGCGGGAAAATGGCCGCCTTGTTTCAATTTCGTGATGAAACGCTGACCCATGCGATGGACGAGATCGGGCGGATTGCGATCGGTTTTTCCCATTCAGTGAACGAACTTCAGCAGCAGGGGTTGGATTTGCAGGGGCAGGTCGGCCAGCACATGTTTCGGGATGTCAACGATCCGGCGGTTGCAGCGGCACGGGTGATGCTCCCGGCGGGGTCGAATGCGGATCTGAAAGTCTATGTCGAAGATCTCAGCCGGATCAAAATCGGCGAATATGGCCTGACGTTTGATGGCAGCCAGCACACCCTGGCGATGCCGGATGGCAGCCGCCAGACGGTGATCCCAAGCGGCAACCCGGCGGCATTTTCGATGGATGGCTTCCGGGTGGAAATAGATGCGCCGATGAAAGCCGGGGAGCGGGTTGTGCTGCGGCCGACCCGTTCGGCGGCCGGAGAGATCAGCATGACCCTGGCCGATCCGGCCGGCATTGCCGCCCAGAGTTATTTAAGCTCTGCCAGCCAGATCCAGGGTGGCGCAGAGTTTAACGTGACCCGCGCCGGGGGATTGCAGGAATTTCAGGTGGCGGTGTCGCCGGATGCCAGCCAGTTTGCCGTGCTGGATAAGCAAGGCAATATTTTGCAGCCGCCGCAGCCCTATCCGCCGTCTGGGGAAGTGCTCGTGGGCGGCAATGGCTTCACGCTGGGGCCGGGTGCTGCGGGAGGCGATCTGTTTGCGGTGAACCTCAATGCGGCGGACGGGGACAACGGTAACCTGATCAGGATGCAGAATCTGCAAGCGGACAAATTCATGGACAATGGCCGCTCCACCGTGATTGATGTCTATCAGGGGCTGAATACCGAGATGGGCGTTCAGAAGGCCTCAGCCTCGCGCCTGAAAGACGTCGGGCTGGTGGAGAAAGATGCGGCCGAGGGCCGGGTGGCAGAAATTGCCGGGGTCAACCTCGATGAGGAAGCGGCAAACATGATGAAGTTCCAGCAAGCCTATATGGCTTCATCCCGGATCATGACCGTTGCCAACGAAACGTTTGACACCTTATTGAATGCTTCACGCTAGGGAGACTGACAGATCATGATTAGCCGAATTGCCAGCTTCCATAATTATCAGTCGGTAGCCAATGACATGAATCGCCAGCAGGTGAAAGTGGCGGAAAACCAGCAGCAGCTGGCTTCCGGCAAGCGCTTGCTGACGGCCGGAGACGACCCGGTCTCCTCCATTTATATTCAGAATTTTGATCAGCAAAATACCCAGATTGAACAATCGCTGAAGTCGATCACCCTGGCCCGGAACCGGCTGGACAATGAAGAAACCGCGATCACTGAGGTTGAAAACCTGCTCGATGAAGCCAAGCGCAAGTCGATGATGATGGTGAACGGCTCCTTGTCCGGTGATGACCGCATCGCACACAAACAGGATATGCAGGGGCTGTTTGATTCGTTTATGAACCTGGTCAACACCCAGGATGAGTCCGGGAACTACGTGTTTGCCGGAACGCAGTACAGCAAGCAGCCGTTTTTCCGCGATAACAACGGTCATGTCAGTTATGTCGGTGACAGCTACCAGCGCATGGCCAAGGTGGCGCCGGCCGTGGAAGTGCCGATGAATGATGCCGGTGACAAACTGTTCCTGGAAGTTTCCAATCCGTATGGGAATTACCAGCCGGACTATCAGTTGCAGGAAGGCTCGATGTTGCTGCTCTCGCAGGCAACCAACAGCAACGATGCCGATCAGTCCGCCTATCGGGTGGAGTTCACGACCTCGCCGTCCGGGACATCGTACCAGCTGTACCAGAATGGTGCGGTGGTCAGCAGTGCACCGTTCGAACCCGGCAAAGGGATTGAATGGGGCACTTTGCAGGTGAACATCGACGGGGAAATCAAGAACGGCGATGTGATCGACTTGTCCCGCCAGGACAAAGTGAACGTGTTTGATGCCTTTCGCCGCGGAATCGAGCTGTCGGATCGCAGCGTGTCCGATGCTTCTGCGTCTGCCGAGCTGCACCAGGTTGCAGCCGAGTTATCCGAAGGGTTCAAGCATATCAACCGGGCCCGCTCAGAAATCGGAACCCGGCTGCAAACCTTAGATCGCCAGGAAGATATGCATGAGGATTTCCGGATCGTGATGAAGCAGGCCCGCGGAACCCTGGAAGATCTGGATTACGCCACTGCGGTGATTGAACTGAATGAAAACATGATGGCGTTGCAGGCATCCCAGCAGGCCTTTGCCAAAACCAAAGATTTAAACTTGTTTAACTACATCTGATCCGATTGATCGGGGCGGGTGCAAAGAACCAAGTACAGCAGGATTGCGGGTGCTGGCGGCAAAAGATGAACGCGGCTTCCGGCAAAGTTTCGGCAAAGTGGCAACTGAACTGGCACGGGCTTGCCGCTTTGGCCAAGACAGAGCGACAAAAAGGCATATTTTGCTGATATCAAAAGGAATTATTTTTGGCATGATGATTGCTTAATAAGATTACGATTATGAATTCTCGGCATTGATGTTGCCGATATGATTTACAACTTATAGCTGGCCCCGCTTCAAGGTCTTTGTTCCGATTGTTGCGGGTAGGCTGTTTCGCCAACCAAGAGCGAAAGTCAAAGGAGAGCAAAATGGCTGTAACCGTGAACACTAACGTCTCTGCCATGACGGCGCAGCGTTACCTGGGCAAAGCAACGAGTGACCTGAGTACATCGATGGAGCGTCTGTCGACCGGTAGCAAAATTAACAGCGCAAAAGATGATGCGGCAGGTCTGCAAATCTCGAACCGTCTGGTTGCCCAGACGCGTGGTCTGAATGTTGCCATGCGTAACGCCAATGATGGCATCTCGATTGCCCAGACTGCGGAAGGGGCAATGCAAGAATCAACCAGTATCCTGCAGCGGATGCGGGATCTGTCCCTGCAGTCAGCCAACGGCGCGAACTCAGATGATGACCGTGTGGCGATCCAGGAAGAAGTGAACGCCCTGCAGGACGAGCTGAACCGGATTGCTGAAACGACCGCTTTTGGTGGCCGCAAGCTGCTCAACGGCACTTTCGGTGAAGCCGCTTTCCAGATCGGTGCCGATTCCGGTGAAGCCATCATCATGGGGATGGACAGCGTGCGTGCCGACTACGAGAAAATGGGCGGCAGTCTGTTGCAGTCCAACACCCCGATCCAGGCCGATGCGAAGCTGAGCGCCGATACCCCAGTCCAGTTTAGTATCACCGATAGCCTGGGCAATGTAACGAACGTCGATGTGACGCTGGTGGCTGGCGATGACATCGAAGAAATCGCGACCCGCATCAATGGTCAGAATGACAAGCTCAATGCATCCGTCGATGAAAAAGGCCAGCTGCAGCTCTTCTCCGGTGACGGTACGGTTGCCATGGCATCAGGCAGTGTGGTGATGAACAATGAAGACGGCACGCAGACCACCATGGCAATGGGCGCGGCGAAAGATGTCACCGTGGCTTCGGTTGATGTGGAAACCGTCGGCGGCGCACAGCACGCGGTGCCGATCATTGATGCGGCGCTGAAGTATATCGACAGCCAGCGCGCCGATCTGGGTGCGAAGCAAAACCGTCTGGGTCATACCATCAATAACCTGGCGAATGTGTCTGAGAACGTGTCGGCCTCGAACAGTCGGATCCGCGATACCGACTTTGCCAAGGAAACCACCGAAATGACGAAGAGCCAGATCCTGCAACAGGCGTCGACGTCTATCTTGGCCCAGGCCAAGCAGGTGCCGCAGGCGGCGATGAGCTTGCTGCAGTAAGTTTCCGCGCAGACGCGAGGCATACCTTTTACAAAAACGGCAAGGGGCAATCCCTTGCCGTTTTTGTATTTCGCGACACGATTTTCTGTGAATCAATCCCTTGGGATCTGAACAAGGGCCCACATCTTCGCCGGACTTGAGGAACCGCCGCAGTTATTTTCCCGCGCGTGATCACATTTCTCAGCGACCGCAAAAAAATTCCAAAAAAAGCTTAAAGGTTTTTCAATCCATGCCGTTACAACTCATGAACACAGAATAACAAGGTTTTTCCGGCTGAGCTGGTCAAGCCATGATGAATAGGAAAGGAGAGACACTATGGCAGTTACAGTAAATACGAACGTTTCTGCAATGACCGCTCAGCGCTACCTGGGTCAGGCGACTGACGCGACCGCAAACTCAATGGAGCGCCTGGCAACTGGTAGCAAAATCAACAGTGCAAAAGATGACGCTGCGGGTCTGCAGATCTCGAACCGTTTGATGACGCAAAGCCGTGGCCTGGATGTGGCCGTTCGTAACGCCAACGATGGTATTTCAATGGCGCAGACCGCAGAAGGCTCGATGCAGGAAACCACGAATATCCTGCAACGGATGCGTGACCTGGCCCTGCAATCGTCTAACGGCTCGAATTCTCAGGAAGACCGTGACTCGATCCAGGAAGAAGTGACCGCGCTGAACGACGAGCTGAACCGTATCGCAGAAACCACCTCTTTCGGTGGGACCAAGCTGCTGAACGGGACTTTCGGTTCTCGTTCATTCCAGGTGGGTGCTGACTCGGGTGAAGCGGTTCAAATGAACTTCAACAACATCCGTTCTGACGAAACGAAAATGGGCGGCAGCATTTTGGTTTCCGACAAAAAAGTCGCTGCAGATGCCACCCTGGATGCCGATACCGCAATTTCACTGACCGTGACCGACTCTGCCGGTAACGCAACAGCAGTCGATGTTGGGCTTGTGAAAGGCGATGACATTGAAGAAATTGCCACCCGGATCAATGGCCAGAATGACAAAATCAATGCTTCGGTTTCTGAAGACGGTGAACTGCAGTTGTTCTCCGCTGAAGGGACGGTTGGCGTTGCCACAGGCGGTATCGCGATGACCGACAGCAAAGGTGCTGCGGTTGATGCCACGATTGCCGGTACAGCAGCCAACACCACGGTGTCTGAGATTGACGTGACCTCTGTTGGTGGTGCTCAGAAAGCCGTTGCCATTCTGGACGGCGCGATGAAGTATGTGGATTCAAACCGTGCTGAGCTGGGTGCCTCTCAGAACCGTCTGAACCACACCATCAACAACCTGAACAACGTGAACGAAAACGTCAATGCGTCGAACAGCCGTATCCGTGACACCGACTTCGCGAAAGAAACAACGAACATGACGAAGAACCAAATCCTGCAACAGGCTTCAACGTCTATCCTGGCGCAAGCCAAACAAGCACCTCAGGCCGCACTGAGCCTGCTGGGCTAATCCCTCTGAAAGCGGCAAGGGGCTGCCCCCTTGCCGCTTTCTGCTTTCAGAAGGTGAACGAATATGGATGTCAAATCTGTTTCAACTTCTTCACTTCTCTCCCGTTCCCCCGAGAATGGCACCCATGCTTCTGTTGGCACAAGTCTTGCTAATAACTCCAAGCGTCAATCCCCAGAAATCCCAGCGGCCTCGGTCGCCAGTGCACCGATCACCACCAGCAGCGACAGCGGTAAAAGCGATGTCCGGCGGGTCGAGCAGTCCGGCAAAGCTGAGCAGCAGCATCAACTGCAGCGGGAGCAACTGGAGAAGGTGGTGGCGCGGATTGAAGAATTTGTAGGGACGACGTTCAATAAAGGCCTGGCATTTCGGATTGATGAAGAGTCAGGTAAGAATGTGGTCACGATTTACGATAAGCGTACCGGAGAGGTGGTTCGCCAAATTCCTGACGAAGAGATGTTGTCGCTGTCGCGAAAGTTGGCACATCATTCGGGAGGCTTGGTCATGACGAAAGTCTGATGCGATATCGATAGAGGTGGTAATGAACATAGGCGCAGCCGCGACGGCTTCCGGTCTCGACATTAACAGCATGGTGAACAAAATTGTCGAGGCGGAGCGGGCACCGAAAGAAGCGCGTATTAACGAACGCCGCGACAATGTTGATGTCAGTATCAGTGCCTACGGAAAGCTCAAGGGTGCTCTGGACGACATGAAGTACCTGATGGGAGACTTTCGTCGCAATCACTCTTTATCGGCGCGGACGGTCAGCACGGATACGCCGGAAGTCCTGACGGCGAGTGCGTCGCATGAGGCGCTCCCCGGTAAGTACAGTGTGAAGGTTGAGCAACTGGCACAGTCGCACAAGATTGTCTCCGGGACCTTTGACGACAAAGAAAAAATAGGCGCCGGAAAACTGGCGATCTCTCTTGGCGCCAGTGCGTTTAACGTCGACATCCCGGAAGATGAGAGCAAGATTCTCGATGTGGTTCGGCTGATCAACCGCCATCCCGGAAATACCGGGGTGATGGCGTCGGTGATTCAGGACGACGCCGGCGCACGTCTGGTGTTGTCGGCGGATAAAAGCGGCGAACAGAACAACATTAAGGTCCGGGTGGATGCCCCGATGGCCAGCACCCTGCAAAAATTCGGGTTTAACCCCAACAACGAGATCAACTCGATGCGGGAGATGCAGGCGGCAGGGGATGCGAAAGTGGTGATTGACGGGCTGGCTGTTGTGACCAGCGATACCAACACCATTGAAGATGCCATTAAAGGGGTTGATCTCAACCTGCAGGCGCTGACGCATCGGGATGAATCCGGTCTGCCTCAGGACAAGCCGGTGGTCGTGGATGTCGCTTATGACCGCAATGCGGTGGGCGGCGCCATCGAGCAGTTCGTTAATGCCTACAATCAGTTCTATGCCACGTCCCAGGAGCTGGCTAAGTTTGATCCGGAAACTCAGGACAAAGGCCCGCTGGTGGGCGATAGTATTATCCGGACCATCGACAGCCAATTGCGTACGGTGTTTTCGTCGCCGGTTGAAGGTGCGCCGGAGAGCATCAAGACCCTGAGTGAGCTGGGGATCACCACCACACTGCAGGGTCAGCTTGAGATTGACTATGATCTGCTGGATCGCCAATTGGAAAAGAACTTTGCCGATGTCGGTGAGTTTTTTTCCAGTCGAGAAGGATTTGCCCGTAAGGTGGAAGATCTGATCCATGCGCATACCGGGATCACCGGGAGTATCAAAGGGCGACAAGACAGCCTGAATGAACAGCGGATGACGCTCAACAGTGAGCAGGAGCAGCTGGATCGCCGGATGGACAGTGTCCAGAAGCGGGTGCATGATCAATTTACGGCCATGGATAAGGCGATGGGAGACATGAAAGGTCAGCTCAGCTCAATGATGAGCATGCTGCCGTCCTGATGGCCGGATGAATGAGGTGACCCATGCAGCGATTACAACAGCTTGATGATCAATTAGAAGCACTTCTGGCAACAGACGGGGAAGTTGATGCCGGGCAATTGCAGCAATTGCTTCAGCAGCGTCATCAGTTGTTACAACAACTCATGGCAGCGCCTGAACACTTGGAACACAACGAGTGGCGGGCTGCCGTAGAACGCACGTCGGGCTTACTTGACCGGATTCGCCAACACAGAGAGCGATCGGCAGGGCAGCTACAGCGACTACAGCACGGGCAACGCTCGATGCAGATTTACAATACATTTCGGTAAGGTTAGAAAAATGGCAATGAGAGGATCACTACAGGCTTACAAGCGTGTATCTGTAGACAGTCAGTTAACTTCGGCATCACCCCACCGTGTGATCTCGATGCTGATGGCCGGGGCAATCGAGCGTTTGATCCAGGGCAAAGCGGCCATGGGTCAGAACAATATTGCGATGAAAGGCGAACGTCTGGGTAAGGCGCTGGATATTGTGATCAGTCTGCGTAGCTGTCTGTCGATGGAAGATGGTGCTGAGATTGCGGTGAATCTGGATGCGCTGTATGACTATATGATCCAGCAGATCTACAAAGCCAACCAGGAGAACCTGGACGCGCCGATCGACGAAGTGATCGACATGCTGCGGGAAATTAAATCCGCTTGGGATCAAATTCCAGCTGAATATCACAACATGACGCAGCTTGACGTCTAGTCCCGCCGTTTCCCAAACCAGGGTATTGGTTATTGGCTGCTCGCTTGGATAGTCAAAATACCACCACCAATGCCTTGATCTACACTTTCCTTTGTACTGGGGTCACAGCTTTTGCGTGTCCCCGGTTGCCTTATCCTGTGCTTTTATTACAATGGTCGCCAATACTTTTGGTTGCTGTTCCTCAGTAATACCCAATTGAATGAAGATCAGTGGCTCTGCTGATGACTCAATTTGGTATAAAAGCCATAGAATAGAAAATCCTATAAAGGCAGGCAATATCTCTCCTATGCAAGGTTTAGCAAAAACCCTCGTTATTGATGACGACCAACAGCACCGTCATGACCTCAGTGTCATCTTGAATTTTGTTGGTGAGCAACACGAAGCTGTGTCGGCTGCTGAGGTTGATCATTCGCTTTGGGAAAAGGAATGGGGTGCCTGTTTACTGGGAAAAGTAAGTAATGGGAAAACCCTGAAAAAGATTCTGGATGAGTTAAGAGTCCATAATCATATTCCTGTCATTGCATTATCATGTCATGCCGAAGAGCTGGCGGGGTTACCCAATTATGTGGGTGAACTGGAGTTGCCGTTATATTACGGCCAGCTGTCTGATGCGCTACGCCATTGCCAGGAATTCCTCGGCAAGCGGGCATTTCAGGTCCCGCAGTTGGGTCGGAAAAACACCTTATTCCGCAGTATGGTGGGTCGCAGCGATGCGATTAGCCAGGTCCGTCATCTGATTGAACAGGTATCCTCTACGGATGCCAGCGTGTTGATCCTGGGTGAGTCCGGTACCGGAAAAGAAGTGGTGGCCCGTAATGTTCACTACCATTCTTCCCGTGGCAAAGGGCCGTTTGTGCCGGTCAACTGTGGCGCGATCCCGCCGGAATTGCTGGAAAGCGAACTGTTCGGCCATGAGAAAGGCGCGTTCACTGGGGCGATTTCTGCACGTAAGGGGCGTTTCGAACTGGCTGAAGGCGGCACCCTATTCCTGGATGAGATCGGCGATATGCCGATGCCGATGCAGGTAAAACTTCTGCGGGTCTTGCAGGAGCGCTGCTTCGAGCGGGTGGGGGGCAACGATACCATCAAGGTTAATGTCCGGATCATTGCGGCAACGCACCGTAATCTGGACGAGATGATCCTGAATAATACGTTCCGCGAAGATCTCTATTACCGCCTGAATGTGTTCCCGATTGAGATGCCGGCGCTGCGCGAGCGGATCGGCGATATTCCGTTGCTGTTGCAAGAGTTGCTGGCGCGGATGGAAGCCGAAGGGGCGAAGCTGATCCACTTTACGCCGCGTGCCATTACCTCCCTGATGGAGCACGACTGGCCGGGCAACGTGCGTGAACTGGCGAATCTGGTTGAGCGCCTGATCATCCTGTATCCGGGTGAGATGGTAGACGTTAACCATCTGCCGATGAAGTATCGCTATAACGATTTACCGGAGTTCCAGCCGGAAGATCATTTTCTGTCGACGGAAGATCAGGAGCGGGCCGCCCTGGCCGACATGTTCGCTTCCAGTTATGTCGATCAGGATGAGCATGCCGGAATGAGCGATCTGCCGCCGGAAGGGGTCAACCTGAAAGAAATGCTGGCTGACTTGGAAGTCGACATGATCCGTCAGGCCCTGGAGGCTCAATCCGGTGTGGTTGCCCGCGCGGCAGATATGCTCGGCATGCGACGGACCACGCTGGTTGAAAAAATGCGCAAATATGGTCTGAATAAAGACGACCTGCGCTAATTTTCCTCTCTATCGCAGGCAGTGTCACCTTCTTGACACTGCCTGCTTTCTTTTCTTTTCGCCAAGCCATTGATAAGATGCAATTTATTTTGGCATAAAACATGCTTGATTGGTGTTTTTATGCGTTTTTATCAGGGAACTCATGGCTGACAATGCTCCACCATCCGGTACGCTCACCCAGCAGGTAAGCCGCTATCAGCAGGTTCTGGACGTCATGCCGTCCGGCGTCATTTTTCTCGATTCGACTGGCGTCGTGGATGAAGCGAACCCGGAAGCCCGGCGCTTGCTCGGCGAGCCGTTGGTCGGGGAGCGTTGGTTTTCCGTCATCCAGCGGGCATTCGCCCCACAGGACGATGACGGCCATGAGGTCTCGTTGCGCAGCGGACGGAAAGTCAAACTGGCCATTTCAGCCACGGACAGCGGTCAGCTGATTTTTATTACCGACATGACGGAAACCCGGCTGTTGCAATCGCGGATCAGTGAAATGCAGCGGTTATCTTCTTTAGGTAAAATGGTCGCTTCGCTGGCGCACCAGGTGCGGACCCCGCTCTCGAGTGCCATGCTGTACGCCGCCAATTTATCGGCGCCGAATCTGAACCAGCAAACCCGGCAGCGGTTTCAGACCAAATTAGTTGATCGCCTGCATGATCTGGAAAAGCAGGTTAATGATATGCTCTTGTTTGCAAAGGGCGGAGACAATAAGGTGGTCGCCACCTTTACCCTGGAGAGTTTGCTGAATGAACTCGATACCATGGTCGAAGCTCAGGTTGTCTCCAACCAGGTCGATTTCAGTATTGATTGCGAAGACGAAAGCCTGACCCTGCTCGGCAACGCCAATGCCCTGGCCAGCGCGCTGGGGAATTTAATCACCAATGCCATTCAGATGTCCGGAAAACAGTGCCGGGTCGTGTTGGATTGTCGGCAGCAGGGAGAGGCCGTGCAGATTTCCGTTGCCGACAACGGGCCGGGGATCGCGCCGGAGATGCAAGCAAAAATTTTGGAGCCATTCTTTACCACCCGCCAGCAGGGAACGGGGTTAGGGCTGGCTGTGGTCCAGATGGTGGCAACCGCCCATAAAGGGCAACTGTCTCTTGAGTCCGAACCTGGCCAGGGCGCCTGTTTCACCCTGACTTTACCCCTGGCAGGCACGTCGGCGCAGGCTGATGCCGCAACAACCCATCAACAACAAGCAATTGGAGAGTCGTGATGAATCAAAGCCGTGTATTGGTCGTCGAAGATGATGAAGGGCTGCGTGAGGCGCTGGTCGATACGTTAGCCCTGGCCGGCTACCAATGGCTGGAAGCGGACAGTGCCGAGCAGGCATTGCTGTTGTTGAAATCTGAGCCGGTCGATATCGTGGTTTCCGATGTGCAGATGACCGGCATGGATGGTCTGGGCTTGCTGCGCAGCATTAAACAACACTGGCCGAAGCTGCCGGTGTTGCTGATGACTGCCTACGCCAATATTGAAGATGCGGTGTCCGCGATGAAAGAAGGGGCCATCGACTATATGGCCAAGCCTTTTGCGCCGGAAGTACTGTTGAACATGGTCAGCCGCTATGCTCCGGTCAAGAGCGAATCCAGCCACGCCATTGCCGAGGATGAAAAGTCGAAGAAGCTGCTGGCTTTGGCAGAGAAAGTCGCAAAAACCGACGCCAGCGTGATGGTGCTGGGGCCAAGCGGCTCCGGTAAAGAAGTGATGTCCCGCTATATTCACGAACATTCTGAGCGCCGGGATGGACCCTTTGTGGCCATAAACTGTGCGGCGATTCCGGATAATATGCTGGAAGCGACTCTATTCGGTTACGAAAAAGGCGCCTTTACCGGCGCCGTCCAGGCTTGTCCCGGCAAGTTTGAGCAGGCGCAGGACGGCACGATCCTGCTCGATGAAATCAGCGAGATGGACTTGAACCTGCAGGCTAAACTGCTGCGGGTGTTGCAGGAGCGGGAAGTCGAGCGGCTCGGCAGCCGCAAGAGTATCAAGCTCAATGTCCGGGTGCTGGCGACCAGTAACCGGGATCTTAAGCAATATGTGGCGGAAGGGCACTTTCGCGAAGATCTGTATTATCGCCTCAATGTTTTTCCGCTTGTGTGGCCGGCATTGGCCGAACGCGTCGGCGATATTGCCCCGTTAGCCGGTTACTTGACAGAGCGCCATTGCATGAAGCAGGGACTGCCGGTCCCGGCGCTGAGTACTAGCGCGATTCAAAAGCTCCAGCAATATCGTTGGCCGGGAAATGTGCGGGAGCTGGATAACGTGATCCAGCGGGCGTTGATCCTGGCCGATGGCCACCGAATTGAAAGCGAACATATTTTATTGGAAGGTTTGGATTGGCTGGATGCACAAAGCCTGCAAACCGCGGTAGAATTGACGTCACCAGTGCCGACGATCGAGCCGCTGCAAATCCCATCCGGTGTCGAAGGGTTGGGGGGAGAGCTGCGCGAGCAGGAGTTTGCCATCATCCTCGATACGATCCGCGCTTGCGAAGGTCGGCGCAAGGATGTTGCGGAGAAATTGGGGATCAGCCCGCGCACGCTGCGTTATAAGCTGGCAAAGATGCGCGATGCTGGAATCGAGATCCCAGTTTAAGGAAAAACTGCGCTGAGGCTGGGTTATCCGCTTGCACTGGCGGTAAGCTTGCTCTTTGTTTCACGAGACGACGTGAAGACTAGGCAACACGAATTCAAATGAATAAAATCCGTCACTGCATCTAAAGCGGTGACACTTTTTTGACTGAACGGGGAATATCATGAAAGTTAACGGATTTCAGGCAGAAATGCAGGCGATGAAACTGGAAGCCCAGAATACGTCGCGTCCGGCAACCGGTCAGCAGGTGAGCGCAGACTTCGGCGCGGTCCTGGGTGATGCGATTAAAACCGTCAATCAACTGCAGTCCGCTTCTGGCGAACTGGCCACACGTTTCGATCAGGGCGATCGCAGCGTGTCCCTTTCAGATGTCATGATTGCCCGGAATAAGTCCAGCGTCGCCTTTGAAGCAACCGTGCAGGTTCGCAACAAGCTGGTGGACGCCTATAAGCAACTGATGAACATGCCGGTTTAAGGTCAGGAAATAGTTAGTGTCGGAATCATCTTCAAACCACGAGCTGGCGGTTGCCGGTAATGCGCCTCCGCCGGCAGTGACCGACTCCGAGCTGGAGCTGCAAAACCCGGATGCCGAGGAAAAAAGTGCCGGTCGCGTCGATAGCCTGCTGGGGAACCTGGACTTATTGCGTCAGGTGATCCTGGTTTTGTCGATCGCGATTTGTGTGGCGTTGATTGTGCTGGTCGTGGTCTGGATCAAAGAGCCGGAAATGCGGCCGCTCGGGACGTTTGAAACCGAGGAGCTCATTCCGATCCTGGATCATTTTGATCAGAAAAAGATCGAATACACCCTCGATGGTAATACGATCCGGGTCGCGGCAGACAAATTCTCGTCGATCAAGCTGGAAATGAGCCGAGCCGGCCTGAATAACAATGTCGCCGAAGGTGATGAGATCCTGCTGCAGGATATGGGATTCGGGGTATCTCAGCGTCTGGAACGCGAGCGACTGAAGCTGAGCCGGGAGCGTCAGCTGGCCCGGGCCATTGAGCAAATCCGCCAGGTGCGTAAAGCCCAGGTGTTGCTGGCGATGCCGAAGCAAAGCGTGTTCGTGCGGCATAACCAGGAAGCTTCGGCCTCGGTGTTTCTGACCCTGGGCACCAACAGCAGCTTGCGCCAGGAAGAAGTCGACTCGATTGTGGATATGGTTGCGACCGCGGTGCCCGGCCTGAGACCGACCCGGGTCACGGTGACCGATCAACACGGGCGTCTGCTGAGTTCAGGCACCGAAGACCCGAGCGCGGCGGCGCAGCGTAAAGAATATGAGCTCGAGCGCAAGCAAGAGCAGGCGCTGCGGGAGAAAATTGACGCGATTCTGATCCCGGTGCTGGGGCTGGGCAACTATACATCGCAGGTCGATGTGTCGCTGGATTTCAGTGCGATCGAAGAAACCCGCAAGCAGTACGACCCGACCACGCCGTCGACCCGAAGCGAATATACGCTGGAAGATTATAACAACGGCCATGTGGTGGCCGGCATCCCGGGGGCGCTGAGTAACCAGCCGCCGGCAGATTCGTCGATCCCGCAGGACATTGCGGAAATGCAAGCGGGCAAAGGTTCGAGCAATGGCTCGGTTCACCGGGAATCGACCCGGAACTTTGAGCTCGACACGACCATTCGTCACAAGCGAGCGCAGACTGGGATCGTCAATCGCCAGACCGTATCGGTCGCCGTTGATTACAAGCAAATCACCAACCCGGAAACCGGCGAGATCACCCGGGTGCCGGTCAGTGAGGCTGAACTGGCGAAAATTGCCCGCCTGCTGAAAGGCGGGGTCGGGTTCTCCGAGCGTCGGGGCGATATGCTGGAAGTGATTTCGGTGCCGTTCGCGATGCCTGAGGAGCAGGTGGTGCCGGATCTGCCAATTTGGGAACATCCGAACTTCAATACCTGGATCCGCTGGCTGGCAGCTGCCCTGGTGATTGTCGTCGTGGTTCTGGTCTTGGTCCGCCCGGCGATGCGCAAGCTGCTGTATCCGAATCAGGCCCCGGATGGCACGCCGTTGGATGAAAATGGCATGCCGATTGGGCGTCTGGGCGAAGACGGCGTGGATCTGATCGGCGCCGAGCTCGATGGCGTCGAAGGACTGGAACTGAGCAGTAGTACGCTTGATTTGCCGAATCTGCATAAAGACGAAGATTTGCTGAAAGCGGTGCGGGCCCTGGTGGCCAATGAGCCGGATCTGGCCGCGCAAGTTGTGAAAAGTTGGGTAAGCGAAGATGGCTAACGAAGTCGCAACAACGGAAGAAAAAAAATTCGATGTGTCGTCCCTGACCGGGGCCGACAAAGCGGCCATCCTCTTGCTGAGCCTCAGCGAGCAGGATGCGGCCAGTATTATTCGCCATCTGGAGCCGAAACAGGTCCAGCGGGTGGGGAGCGTGATGGCTTCCATGTCTGATCTGAGCCAGGAAAAAGTCTCGGCGGTGCATCGCCACTTCCTGGAAGATATCCAGAAATACACCAGTATCGGGATGGGAAGCGAAGACTTCGTCCGCAATACCCTGGTGGCAGCCCTGGGTGAAGACAAAGCCAATAACCTGGTGGATCAAATCCTGATGGGCAGCGGCTCGCGCGGCCTGGATTCCCTGAAGTGGATGGATCCGCGCCAGGTGGCCAGCATTATTCTCAATGAGCACCCGCAGATCCAGACCATTGTGTTGTCTTATCTTGAGCCGGAGCAGTCAGCGGAAATCCTGGCTCAGTTTCCGGAGCGGACCCGTCTTGATCTGATGATGCGGATCGCCAACCTGGAAGAAGTCCAACCGGCGGCCCTGCATGAGCTGAATGACATCATGGAGAAACAGTTTGCCGGTCAGGCCGGTGCCCAGGCGGCGAAGATTGGCGGCCTGAAGGCGGCGGCAGAGATCATGAACTACCTCGACAACAATGTTGAAGGGTTGTTGATGGAGCAAATCCGTGAAGCCGATGAAGATATGGCGACCCAGATCGACGATCTGATGTTTGTCTTTGACAACCTGGCTGAAGTGGATGACCGCGGGATACAGACCTTGTTGCGTGATGTGCCGCAAGATCTACTGCAACAGGCCCTCAAAGGGGCCGACGATGTGCTGCGTGATAAAATTCTGCGCAATATGTCCAAGCGGGCTGCGGAAATGCTGCAGGACGATCTGGAAGCGATGGGACCGATCCGCGTTTCCGATGTGGAAGCTGCGCAGAAAGAAATTCTGTCGATTGCCCGTCGCTTGTCTGATGCCGGTGAACTGATGTTGACCGGAGGCGGCGCGGATGAATTCCTGTAATGATTGGATGTTATCGGGACGTGGTCCTGAGGAGCGGCTATGAGTCTTGAACGCCGTCGCGGCTTTTTGCGGGTGTCTGAACACCAGGCTCAGGAGCTTGAGCGCTGGGCATACCCGGATTATGCCGATGAACAGCAGGGGCCGGTGGATAACGCCCTGAACTACGATCCGCAGTGGCATCCCGAGTTGGAAGAAGTGCCGGAAGAGCAAGACCCGCCGCCGTTGACGGCAGCCGATCTCGAAGAAATCCGTCATTCGGCCTACGAAGAAGGGCTGGCCGAAGGCCGGGCTACCGGTCATGCCGAAGGGCTACAGGCCGGGCATGAAGCCGGTCTGGTCTCCGGTCACCAGGAAGGGTTTGAGCAGGGGCTGGCTCAGGGCCTGGAGCAGGGCCAGTCACAAATTACCGAGCAGGTATCGCATCTGACTTCGCTGATTGAACAGCTGGCGATGCCGTTGCAGCAGGTGGATGCTGAAGTTGAACAGCAAATGGTGTCATTGGTCACCAGCTTGGCCCGGGAGCTGATCCGGGTTGAAGTGCAAACCAACCCTCAAATTATATTAAACACCATTCGTGAGGTAATGGGCGCGCTGCCGATTGCCGGTCGAAAGGTGCAAATGAACCTGCACCCAGACGATTTAACGTTAGTGAAAGATGCCTACGGCGCAGACAATCTCGCGGAGCGTCGATGGACGCTTCAGGCTGAGCCATCGCTCAACCGTGGCGACCTGCAGGTCGTGTCAGGTGATGCCAGCGTGGACTACCTGATCGAGGATCGGATCCGCCATCTATTGCAACAGTTTCAGGGCGCCAATAGCCAGCACAGTACCGGAGGCCAGTAATGGCAGCCACGTTGGCCGAGCGCCTGGGCCGTTACAAAACAGAAAATCTGGCCTGTCGGCCGGTGGCCTCAGGTCGCCTGGTTCGGGTGGTCGGGTTGACTCTGGAAGCCGTCGGGTGCCGGGCGCCGGTCGGTAGCCTGTGCCGGGTGGAAACCCTCAGCGGGGATATTGAGGCTGAAGTCGTCGGCTTTTCCGGGGAGACCTTATTCCTGATGCCCAGCGAGCAGCTCACCGGTATTATGCCTGGGGCCAGAGTCACCCCGGTGTTGCAAAACAATGGCCTGCCGGTCGGGCCGGAACTGCTGGGGCGGGTGATCGACGGCGTCGGCAACCCGCTCGATGGCTTAGGTGATATTTACACTGCCGAGCGGGCCGCGTTTAACGCCGATCCGATCAACCCGCTCACCCGTAAGCCGATTAAAGAGCCATTGGACGTTGGACTGAAAGCGATCAACGGCCTGCTGACGGTTGGTAAAGGCCAGCGAATCGGCCTGTTTGCCGGCTCCGGGGTCGGCAAGTCGGTGACACTCGGGATGATGACCCGGGGAACGACCGCCCAAGTGGTGGTGGTGGGACTGATTGGCGAGCGGGGCCGTGAGGTCAAAGAATTCATCGATGAAATCCTGGGCGTCGAAGGGCGCCAGCGGGCGGTGGTCGTGGCGGCCCCGGCTGATGCATCCCCGTTGATGCGTCTGAAAGGTTGTCAGACGGCCCTGACTATCGCCGAGTACTTCCGCGATCAGGGGTTGGACGTGCTGCTGTTGATGGATTCACTTACCCGCTTTGCGCAGGCCCAGCGGGAAATCGCCCTGTCTGTCGGCGAGCCGCCGGCGACCAAAGGGTATCCGCCGTCGGTGTTTGCCAAATTGCCGGCGCTGGTTGAACGCGCCGGGAACGGGGGCGAGCATCAGGGATCGATCACGGCCTTTTTTACCGTGCTGACGGAAGGGGATGATCTGCAGGATCCAATCGCCGATGCCTCGCGGGCGATCCTTGACGGTCACGTGGTGCTGTCGCGCGAAATGGCAGATGCCGGTCATTATCCGGCGATAGATGTCGAACGCTCCGTCAGTCGGGTGATGCCGGCGATTGTCAGTGAAGAGCACATGCTGATGGCAAAAGCCGTGCGCCAGATCCTGTCGATTTGCCGCAAGAACCAGGACCTGGTGTCGATTGGTGCCTATAAACCGGGCACGGATCAGGGGATCGATCAGGCATTCAGTTATAAGCCCAAACTGGATGCCTACCTGCAACAGTCGATGAAAGAGTCGGTGCCATATGAAATGTGCATCAACATGCTTCGCTCGACCCTGAGCGGTTAATCTGAAACGCAAACGGAGCTGACATGGCGGACACGGCACTGACGTTGATTCTGGAGAAAACCAAAGAAGATGAGCACCAGGCATCCCTGGCGCTCAATCAGGCGCGTCTGGAGCTGGATAGCTATTACCAGCAGCTGCAGCAGATCGAGCAGTACCGGTTTGATTACAGTAAGCAACTGACGGCTCGGGGGCAGAACGGGCTCACGGCCAGCAGTTTTGGCCACTTGCAGAAATTTCTCAACCAGCTCGATGAAACGCTGTTGAAGCAGAAAGCCGCCGGGGCACAATTCGAAAGTCAGGTTGAACAGTGCAGTACCCATTGGCACGAGATGCGTAAAAAGCGTCGCTCGGTGGAATGGTTGCTGGAAAAAAAACAGGCAGAGCAGCAGCGGCTCCGGGATAAACAGGAGCAAAAGCTGATGGATGAATTCGCGACCTTGCAGTTTGCCCGGAAGCTGTCCCGTTAGTTGCCCTGAAACCTTTCTCACGAGCCGAAAACCATGATCGACCGGAGAAAACCGTAATCGACCGGAACTGTTGCTATCTTGTTCAGCCGGTCGCCTCTCTCATCTTTATGGTTCACTTCTTGCATGATTTCTGTATAACCCTTGAAGATTATACCCAGACGAGCATTGCTATGTTTTCATCTCGCATATTTTCTGCCGAGCCAACACCGCCTGCCGCCCAAACGAGCGGCGGTAAAGCCAGCCCGAATGGGGCTGAACTAAAGCAAGATGTTGATTCCAATGAAAAAGGGAAATTTGCAGAGACGTTTGAGTCGGTGGCGAATCCGCGTGATCGCCAGCGCCAGACAGCCTTGAAAGCGGCAGAAGGCCGTGAGGCGGTCTCTGGCACGGCAGAGACCAAGCAGACAACGCCAGATTTGGCAGTATCGGGCGAAGTCATTGCGGAATCATCGACATCCAGGCAAACGGACCCGGAAGAGCGACACCTGAACGCAGCGGTGGAGCAGGGGGATGCCGTCGCGCTTGGTGCTTCGTTGCCGGTCCAAACGGATGCGGGTGAGCCGGGCGAACCGGTTCATCGTCAGAATAATGGCGATAAGGGACTTGATCCCAGCCAGAAGCGACAGATAATGGACGACGGCGAAGCGTTGCTGAGTCGGTTGGCCGCTGCGGAAAAACAGCTGGCGTCTCCGGCGACGCAAGCAGCGTCATCGGCTGCACTTCAGACCGAGTCGGTCAATGGCAAAGAATTGCCGCTCTCGGCTGCCGCTGGCGTGTCCGGGGCACCGTTGGCGCAATCTCTGACCGAGGCTGAGGCGGCTGAAACTGCAGCACTCACGGCTGAGCTGAATGCGTCAGGGAACGCGGAGAGTGCTCATGAGGCGCTGCTTCAAGGCGTGATGGTCGATAAACAAGCGGTTGCCGAGGCAACACCACAAGCGCAGGATTCGTCAGATCTCGATCCATCAAAGCGGGATCCGAGCCAACTGGCGGCCATGGCGCAGTTGAGCGCCGAAGGCGTCAAGGCGCCAGGCACTCCGGCGGCGATGGTCGCTGAGGCTGAATTTTCTGAATCTGGTGGCACAAATGCGCAAATGCTTTCCCGCCAGCAAGCGGCGTGGTTAGAAGCTGTGGCGCAGAAAGTCAAAGCGGCTGCCGGTGCTGAATCGGCAGAAGCGCAACTCCGAGCGGCTCAGGGCGCACCGGGAACGCCCCAGGCTGTGGCCGAGGCGGTATCCGGCTCTTTGGGAACGAGCGCCTTGGGTTCGGGCACCTTGGGGACTGGTATTTCCGGGAGCGGGGCGTCCATGACTTTGCAGGCTGGCGGCTTATTACCGGGGCTGATGAGTGCTTCCGGGGACGGTGCAACAGGTGAAGAGACTCAGGCGATGATCGCGCAGGGGATCACCGAAGCGCTGCCGACGGCCTTAGCCCATGGTGCGATGTCGCACGGGGCGGAAGGTGCTGAAGGGCGCGGCCCTGAAGCGGCACAGGGGATCAGCTCGGTGAATCAAACGCAAGCCATGCCGCCGTCACCATTACGGCCCGAGGTTGTACAAGCGCCTTTAATGCTTAGTAAAGAGCAAGCCGGAGAACAACTGGCTGAGCGGGTTCAGGTGATGGCCTCGAAAAACCTCAAGCACGTGGATATCCGCCTGGACCCACCGGAATTGGGGCGTTTACAAATTAAATTGTCGTTGAATCAGGATCAGGCCAGCGTGCAGTTCCATGTCAGCAACGCGCAAACGCGTGACTTGGTGGAGCAGGCGATGCCAAGGCTGCGCGAACTGATGAACCAGCAGGGGCTGCAACTGGCGCAAAGTAGTGTCCAGCAAGACAGCAGCCGCCAGCAGTTTGCCGGTCAATCCGGTCAACAGCAACAGGCGACCAGCGGTCAGTCCGGAGATGGGCAGGGTGGCGGTGGCCAGTCCGGTCACGCGGGCAGTCAGTCTCAGCAGGCCGACAGTGACGCATTAGAAATGTACGTGAGTCAGCCGACTGACCGCGTTGATTATTACGCATAATAACCACACCCCGCAGTAATGCGGCTTGAACAACAAAGGGTAATCAGAAATATGGCAGATGGCGCAGAAAACGGCGGCGGGAAGAAAAAGCTGATCATCATCATCGCATTGGTGGTGCTGCTCCTGGGCGGCGGTGCCGGTGCATGGTTTTTCCTGACGGGGGATGAGGAGCCTGAGGCCGAGACGGCGGAAGCGTTGCCGCAGGTCCAGCAACCTGCGCAGGTGGGACCGGCATACTATGTGATTTTGCCGCAGCCGTTTATTTTCAACGTCACCGGGGACAAGC
This sequence comes from Photobacterium sp. MCCC 1A19761, assembly GCF_037389125.1. NCBI lineage: Bacteria > Pseudomonadati > Pseudomonadota > Gammaproteobacteria > Vibrionales > Vibrionaceae > Photobacterium > Photobacterium sp. MCCC 1A19761. The sequence continues at coordinate 40,873 of NZ_JAZGTF010000007.1, read as the reverse complement.
GGGATCGTCTGGTCCAGGTGAAAGTTCAGCTGATGGTGCGCGGGGACGACAATGAATCCCAGGCGAATCAGCATATTCCGCTGATCGAAAGCACGCTGCTGCAAACATTTGGGGCTGCGACCGTTGAGCAATTGCGGACTCCGACCGGCCGGGCAGATCTGCGCCAACAGGCGTTGGCGTCGGTGCAGGATGCCATGGTCAAGGTGTCCGGCCAGAAAGTTGTCGAACGCGTATTGTTTACTGGCTTTGTAATGCAATAGGTTTAATGTGAGTGACTTATTAACCCAAGACGAAATTGATGCCCTGCTTCACGGGGTCGATGACGTAGACGATGATGACAGTGGCGGTCAAAACGAAGCTGGTGTGGTCCAGTTTGACTTTTCATCGCAAGACCGGATTGTCCGTGGGCGGATGCCCACCCTGGAGTTGATCAACGAGCGTTTTGCCCGTCATATGCGGATCAGCCTGTTTAACATGCTGCGCAAAACGGCGGAAGTGTCGATCAACGGCGTCCAGATGATCAAGTTTGGTGAATACCAGAATACGCTCTATGTCCCGACCAGCTTGAACATGGTGCGTTTTCGGCCACTGAAAGGTACCGCGCTGATCACCATGGAAGCGCGGCTGGTCTTTATTCTGGTCGAAAACTTTTTCGGTGGTGACGGCCGCTTTCACGCCAAGATAGAGGGGCGGGAATTTACCCCGACCGAGCGTCGGATTGTCCAGATGCTGCTCAAGCTGGTGTTTGAAGATTACCGCGAGGCCTGGTCCCCGGTGATGGGGGTAGAGTTCGAATACCTGGACTCGGAAGTGAACCCGACCATGGCCAATATCGTCAGCCCGACTGAGGTTATTGTGGTCAGCTCGTTCCATATTGAAATTGATGGCGGCGGCGGCGACTTCCATGTCGTGATGCCGTATTCCATGGTTGAGCCGATTCGTGAACTGCTCGACGCCGGTGTCCAGAGTGACAAAATGGATACCGACGTACGCTGGAGCAAAGCGCTGCGCGACGAGATCATGGATGTACCGGTGAATCTGCGGGCCAAGTTACTGGATGTCCAGCTCTCCCTACGGGACTTAATGGAGCTGCAACCGGGCGATGTGATCCCGATTGATATGCCGGAGGCGGCGACGGTGTTTGTCGAAGATTTGCCGACTTACCGGGCCAAAATGGGGAAATCCGGTGATAACGTGGCGTTGAAGATCACCGAGAAGCTTAAACGGCCAGCAATGGTGAAAACCGATCTGGCGTTCCTTGAACATGATGCGATCGGCGAGGCGCTATTCCATGCCGATGTAAATGACGATGATTAACAGGTGTAAGTGATGTCTCAAGATGATCAACAAATTGCGGACGACTGGGCAGCAGCGCTGGCCGAGCAAGCCAGTGACGAAGGGGTTCAACCCGCGCCGCTGGAAGAGCTGACGGATGAAAGTAAGCCGATTACGGATGACGAACGTCGTAAGCTCGACACCATTTTGGATATCCCGGTCACCATCTCGATGGAAGTGGGCCGCTCCCAAATCAGTATTCGGAACTTGTTGCAACTGAACCAGGGCTCCGTGGTTGAACTGGACCGGATTGCCGGGGAATCTCTGGATGTGATGGTCAACGGCACCCTGATTGCCCACGGGGAAGTGGTGGTGGTGAATGATAAGTTTGGTATCCGCCTGACCGATGTGATCAGCCAGACTGAACGAATTAAGAAATTGCGTTAGGTTGAGATATGCTGAAGTTGCACCATGACAAATGGGTGTTGGGCGCGCTGGGGCTGGTGATGAGTGTCCCGGCCAGTGCCGCACCACCGACGGATATGAACATTGCGACCACACTGGCAGCGTTGATGCTGGTGGTGATGGTGATCCTGTTTCTGGCCTGGCTGCTCAAACGGATGAAGCTGCCGGGGATCCAGGGGGGAGACGGGGCCCTGAAGATCCTCCGCCAGTTGCCGGTCGGCCAGCGCGAGCGGATTGTGTTGTTGCAAGTCGGCGAGGAGCAGATGCTGGTGGGGATCACTCAACAGAATATTTCGCTGATCAGCAAGGTGGATCAGCCCCTGTCCACCGATGAAGTCACCGGTGGTGGTGAATTTGCCAGTCATTTAACGAACTTATTAAGAAAGCATGATAAAAAATAGTCTGCTCGCCGCCGTGCTGATGGCGATGACGCTGCTGCTGGCCATACCGGCCTTCGCAGAGACGGCCGGCAACAGCGTGACGGTCAGCGAAATGCAAAGTGAAGCCGGGGCAACCCGGCTGGTTGCAACCGGAAAGGGCGGCGGGATCCCGGCGCTGTCGGTGACGGTCAACCCGGACGGCAGTGAAGATTACTCCGTGACTTTGCAGATCCTGGCGCTGATGACCGCGCTGGGCTTCCTGCCGGCCATCGTGATCCTGATGACTTCTTTTACCCGGATTGTGGTGGTGATGTCGATCCTGCGTCAGGCGATGGGTCTGCAGCAGACACCGTCCAACCAAGTGATTATCGGCATCGCGATGTTTATGACTTTCTTCGTGATGTCTCCGGTGCTGGACCAAATCAACACCACCGCACTGCAGCCCTATATCAATGAGCAAATGACCGCCCAGGAAGCCCTGACGGCGGCGCAGAAGCCGCTGCGGGCCTTTATGCTCAAGCAAACCCGGGTCAAGGACCTGGAGAGTTTCGTCAACATGTCGGGCTCGACGGCGACCGACCCGCAGGACGTGCCGATGACGGTGCTGATCCCGGCCTTTATTACCTCGGAGCTGAAAACCGCCTTCCAGATTGGTTTTATGCTGTTTTTACCGTTTCTGATCATCGACTTGGTAGTGGCCTCGGTACTGATGGCGATGGGGATGATGATGCTGTCGCCGATGATTGTCTCGCTGCCGTTTAAACTCATGCTGTTTGTCCTGGTCGATGGCTGGAACCTGATCCTGTCGACCCTGGCCGGCAGTTTTGGCACCTGATCGGAGGCGTTGCCGTGAATCCTGAAGCCTTTGTCGAGATTTTCCAGGACGCCCTGTACATGGTGCTGGTAATGGTCAGTGCGATTGTGGTGCCGGGCTTGCTGATCGGTTTGGTGGTGGCGGTGTTTCAGGCCGCAACCTCAATCAACGAACAAACCCTGAGCTTTCTGCCGCGCTTGATCGTTACCCTGCTGGCCCTGATGTTTTTCGGCCATATGATGACGCAGATGCTGATGGATTACTTTTATCGCATCATTGAGCAGATCCCGCAGCTACTGTATTAATGCAGCAGCTGTCGAATTGAAATGAGTATTGCGTGATGACGTATCCCTCCGCCGTGCTACTGGACTGGATTGCCAATTATTTTTGGCCGCTGACACGCATCTCCTCCATGATGATGGTGATGACCTTTTTCGGTGCCCGCTTCGTGTCGGCGAAAGTGCGGCTGTATTTGTCAGTTACCATGACCTTCGCCGTCATGCCGGTGTTACCCAAAGTCCCGGAAACCATTGAGCTGTTGTCGGTGGGCGGGTTTATTGTTACCGCGCAGCAGGTCATCATCGGTATCGCCATGGGCCTGGTCACTCAGTTTATTACCCAAACCTTCGTGCTGCTTGGCCAGATCCTCGGGATGCAGTCGAGCCTCGGCTTTGCTTCCATGGTCGACCCCGCCAACGGCCAGAATACGCCAGTGCTGGGGCAGTTTTTCATGTTTCTGGCGGTGATGCTGTTTCTGGTGACCGACGGTCATCTGACCATGCTGAACATGGTGGTACTCAGTTTCAAAACCTTGCCGATTGGTGAGTCGATGCTGCAACCGGCCGATTATTACCAGCTGGCTGGTTGGTTCGGCCTGATGTTTAAGGCGGGGCTGAATATGGCCTTGGCGGGAATTGTGGCGCTGCTGACGGTGAACCTGTCGTTTGGCGTGATGACCCGGGCCGCGCCGCAGCTGAATATTTTCTCGCTCGGTTTTTCGTTTGCCCTGTTACTCGGACTGGTCATTTGCTGGTTTCTGGTGGCTTCCATCATGCCGCAATATGAGTACCACTGGGATATGGGCTTCTCACAAATCTGTAGTTTGATCCGGGTGGATTGCTGATGGCAGAGTCAGACGGTCAGGAAAGAACCGAAGAAGCCACGCCCCGAAGGCTTCAGCAGGCGCGGGAAAAGGGGCAAGTACCGCGCTCAAGAGAGCTTGCTTCTGTAGCCGTCCTGGTGGCGGGTGCTGTGGGGCTGATGTGGTTCGGTGAATCCCTGGGCAAGGGGTTGGCCGAAGTCATGGCGAAAATGTTTACCCTGAGCCGGGAAGAGGTGTTTGACCTCAACAAACTGTTTGCGCTGATCACCGGTTCGGTCTGGCATGTGACATTACCGCTGGTGCTGGTGCTGGCATTTTTGTTTGCTGCTGCGGTGATTGGGGCTGCCGGGCTGGGGGGGATCAGTTTTTCCGCTGAAGCGGCACGGCCGAAGCTGTCGAAAATGAACCCGATGAGCGGTCTTAAGCGAATGATTGGCAAGCAGAGCCTAGTGGAGCTGATCAAATCAATTTTGAAAGTCGCCCTGGTTGCCGGGGTGGCCTTTTTTCTGATGCGATCGAACCTTGAAGATTTCTTCCAGCTCAATATTGAGGTTTATCCGCAGAATCTGTTTCATGCCCTGGATATTCTGTCAGGGTTTATCCTCCTGATCTGTTGTTCACTGCTGGTGGTGGTTGCCATTGATATTCCTTATCAAATCTGGCAACACAATGAGCAGTTGAAAATGACCAAGCAGGAAATCAAGGATGAGTTCAAGGAGCAGGAAGGCAAGCCGGAAGTCAAAGGACGGATCCGGATGTTGCAGCGGGAGATGGCCCAGCGTCGGATGATGGCGGACGTACCGCAGGCCGATGTGGTGATCACCAACCCGGAGCACTTCTCGGTCGCGCTGCGTTATGATCCGAAAGTTGACTCGGCCCCAGTGGTGGTCGCCAAGGGCACGGATCATATCGCCCTGAAGATCAGGGAAATCGCCAATAAGCATCATGTGGATATTGTACCGGCCCCGCCTCTGGCCCGAGCCCTGTACCACACTACGGAATTAGAGCAGCAAATCCCGGATGGGTTGTTCGCCGCGGTAGCGCAGGTGCTGGCCTATATTTTCCAGCTGAAGCAGTACCGCAAGGGACGGGGACAGCGGCCGAAGCTGTCGAAAGATGCGATGAATCTGCCGCCGGAATACCATTATTGAGGCAGTTTGTTGCCGCATCGCCGTGTAGCAGCAACGACTTCGAATGGTGACGGGACGGTTGTCAAAATTATGGCTGAAAACCGGGAACGGGATTTGCTAGGAAGGTTCCGGTTTCGCAATGAAAGCGATACTATAGCCGCGGCCACCCAATCATACCAACGACGATAAAACCGAATGAAGTTCTCGATACCTTTTGCGGATAAATTGCCTGTATCCCGCCTGCAGTCCATGCCGGGCGTGGGTGCACCGATCATGGTTCTGGCGACCCTGGCGATGGTCGTGCTGCCGATGCCGCCGTTGCTGCTGGATATGGCTTTCTCCTTTAATATCGCGTTGGCACTGGTGGTGCTGCTGGTAACCGTCTATACCCGTCGCCCGCTGGATTTTGCTGCGTTCCCGACCGTGTTGCTGATTGCCACCTTGTTACGTCTGGCGCTGAATGTGGCTTCGACCCGGGTGGTTTTGCTCTACGGCCATGAAGGGCCGGATGCGGCCGGTCAGGTGATTGATGCCTTTGGTTCGGTAGTGATTGGCGGCAACTATGCCGTGGGTCTGGTGGTCTTCCTGATCCTGATGATTATCAACTTTATGGTGGTGACCAAAGGTGCTGGGCGGATTTCCGAGGTGAGTGCCCGCTTTACCCTGGATGCGTTGCCGGGTAAACAAATGGCGATTGATGCGGACTTGAATGCTGGCTTGATTGATCAGGAGCAGGCAAGAACCCGCCGCTTTGAGGTGACCAAAGAAGCCGATTTCTACGGGTCGATGGACGGTGCCTCGAAATTTGTCAAAGGGGATGCCATTGCCGGAATCCTGATCCTCGGAATTAACATTATCGGCGGCCTGGTGATTGGCATGGGCCAGCACGGGCTGGGCTTTGGCGAAGCGATTGAAATCTATAGTTTGCTGACGATTGGTGATGGCCTGGTGGCGCAAATTCCGTCACTGCTGCTGTCGATCGGTGCCGCCATGATGGTGACGCGTCAAAATACTGACGAGGATATGGGGCAGCAGATGATGTTCCAGATGTTCAACAATCCTCAGGCGTTAATCATCACCGGGGTAATTTTGTTCGTGATGGGGATTGTCCCCGGTATGCCTCATATACCGTTTCTGTTACTGGCAGCGCTGATTGGTGGCATCGCCTACTGGCGGATCAAGAAAGCAAAAGAAGCGGAGGCGGCCAAAGCCGACGCGCCGTCGACAGAATTGGCAACGCAGCCGAGCCAGCGGGAGCTGTCCTGGGATGATGTGCAGCCGGTCGACGTGATTGGCCTGGAAGTCGGGTATCGTTTGATCCCGATGGTCGATAAAGAGCAGGGCGGGGAATTGCTTGAGCGGGTGAAAGGAGTGCGCAAGAAATTGTCGCAGGACTTTGGCTTTTTGATCCCGCCTGTGCATATCCGCGATAACCTGGAGCTGCCGCCGAATACCTATCGCTTAAGTCTGATGGGCGTCGCGTGCGGGGAGGCCAGTATTCACCCGAATATGGAGCTGGCAATTAACCCGGGCCAGGTGTTCGGTACCATTGACGGGGAAGCGACGACCGATCCGGCGTTTGGCCTGGAGGCGGTATGGATCCTGGAATCACAGCGTGAACATGCCCAGGCGCTGGGCTATACCGTGGTTGACTCGGCGACGGTGCTGGCTACGCACTTGAGCCAGATCCTGACCAATAATGCCTCGCAGCTGCTGGGCCATGAAGAAGTTCAGAACCTGCTCGAGATGCTCGGGCAGACGGCGCCGAAGCTGGTGGAAGCGTTTGTGCCGGATCAGCTCTCGCTTGGCGTGGTGGTGAAAGTGCTGCAGAACCTGCTTCATGAAGGGATCCCGATCCGGGATATCCGGACCATTGTCCAGACGCTCTCGGAGTACGCCTCGAAGAGTCAAGATCCTGACATCCTAACGGCGGCGGTCCGAATTGGCCTGAAACGCCTAATCTGTCAGGAAATCAATGGCATAGAGCCTGAGCTACCGGTGATTACTTTGGTGCCGGAATTGGAACAAATATTGCATAGAACAATGCAGTCTGCTGGCGGTGAATCGTCCGGCATTGAGCCGGGTCTGGCGGAGCGTCTGCAAAGCTCCCTGACCGAGGCAACACAGCAGCAAGAGCTCAAAGGGGAACCTGCCGTATTACTGACTTCCGGAGTATTGCGGTCCACGCTCGCTAAGTTTGTCAAAAATACCATCCCGTCACTGCGGGTCCTGTCATACCAGGAAGTGCCGGATGAAAAACAGATCCGGATTGTCCATGCTGTGGGCAATTAAATCGCCACCGGGTGGAAGCTGGCCGGCCGGAACCGTCGGGAATAGCGTGATGAAACGGGAAGACGAGATTGAAGATTAAGCGATTTTTTGCCAAAGACATGCGCACTGCATTGAGCGAAGTAAAAGAAGAGCTCGGTGCTGATGCAGTGATCATGTCGAATAAAAAAGTGACGGGCGGCGTCGAAATTGTCGCGGCGGTTGATACCGACGCCGGCAGCGAACCTCCGAAGGCTTCCCAGGCAACGCGGGAAGCGCTGTCGAACCGTCTGGGACAGGCGCGGCGCAAGCTGGCTGATGATAAGGTCCAGCTCAAGCAATCGGCTGCCAGCCGGTTTGCCAATGTGCTGCAAAATTATACCGGCGGTAGCCGGGAGCCGGCAGAGACGGAAGTCGATTCTTTATCTGCGCTGCTCAAACGTCAGGCAAAAAATTCACCAGGTCAGGAGCGCGGTTATGAACCGCTGGAACGTCCTGAGCGACGTTCAATCCAGGGGGGCTATGATCAACCGAACCCAAGGCAGGGGAACCGCCGACTGGGGCACTATGATCCCGAAGCCCGCCCGGAGCGCCGACAGCAACGGGGTGGCAACGAAAGCCGCCTGTCCGGGCAATCACCCAAGCATGCGCTGGATATCGGTGATTACCGCCGTCCGCAGGCGCACGGGCCGGAAACCAAGCCGGGCAATCCACGCAACGGCAATCGTCTCGATCCCAGCCGTTATGAACCGCGCGGCGGGCATTCCGGCGATGAAATCGAATCAATGCGCAACGAAATGGCCTCGATTCGCCGTCTGTTGGAGCATCAGCTGTCCGGGCTGATGTGGCAGGAAGTTGAACGTCGTGAGCCGATGCGGGCGATGATGATTAAGCGCCTGGAAAAAATGGGTCTGTCACCGGAACTGGCCGATCAGCTGGCCTGTTATATTCCTGAAGATGTGCCGGCGAACGAAGCCTGGCCAGCGCTGCTCGATCTGCTTTCCGACCAGCTCATCACCACCGATGACTGTATTTTGGAAACCGGCGGGGTCGTTGCGCTGCTCGGACCGACCGGAGTGGGGAAAACCACGACGATTGCCAAGCTCGCCGCCCGTGCGGCGATGGATTTCGGCCCGGACCAGATTGCTCTGGTGACCACCGATACCTATCGGATCGGCGCCCACGAACAGCTGGCGACTTATGGCCGGATTATGGGCTGCCCGGTACGGGTTGCTAAAGATGCGGAAGAATTGGCCGATATACTGCATCAGCTGAGACACCGACGCCTGGTGCTGCTCGATACCGCAGGGATGGGGCAGCGGGATATCCGCCTGTCGGAGCAACTGGATACCCTGATGCAAAACAGTGGCTCACAGATCCGCAGCTTCCTGGTGCTGCCGTCGACGGCGCAGCGCCGGGTATTGAACGAAACGATTGAACATTTCCGCCGGATCCCATTGTCAGGTTGTGTACTGACAAAGTTGGATGAGTCACTCAGTCTGGGGGAAGTGATTTGTGTGTCGATTCAGAACGCACTGCCGATTGCTTACCTGGCCGACGGCCAACGGGTACCGGAAGATATTAAGGTGGCTACCGGGGATTACCTGGTAGCACGTGCCAATGAATTACTAGAGCAAGAATTAAGCCAGCAATCTCATTTCTGGAGTAGTGATAGTTCAGATAATCAGGCGGCGGACTTTTATGATTGAGAAGGCAATGTACGATCAAGCGAGCGGTTTGCGCCGTATGACAAAATTAACGTCCACCAAAGTCATTACCGTTACGGGCGGCAAAGGTGGGGTCGGCAAGACGAACGTGACGCTGAATATTGCGCTGAGCATGGCTCGCGAAGGCAAGCGTGTCATGGTGCTGGATGCCGATTTGGGATTGGCAAATGTCGATGTCATGCTGGGTCTACGCGCACATCGTAACCTGTCCCATGTGCTGGCGGGCCAATGCGACTTGCAGGACATCATCGTCGAAGGCCCTTACGGGGTGAAAATTATCCCGGCGGCTTCAGGCACCCAGAATATGGCTGAACTGACGGCAGCGCAGCATATGGGACTCATCCGGGCATTCAGTAGCCTGGAAGAGGAAGTGGATGTCCTGCTGGTGGATACCGCAGCCGGGATCTCCGACATGGTACTCAGCTTTGCCCGTGCCGCCCAGGATGTGCTGGTGGTGGTGTGTGATGAGCCGACGTCCATCACCGATGCCTACGCCCTGATTAAGATCCTCAGCCGGGAATATGATGTCCAGCGCTTTAAAATTGTTGCCAATATGGTGCGCAGTTACCGCGAAGGCCGCGAGTTATTTGCCAAGCTGACCCGGGTCACGGAGCGTTTCCTGAATGCCAACCTGGAGTTGGTGGCCTGTGTGCCGCTGGATGATCGGGTTCGCCAGGCGGTCAAGCGGCAGAAAGTGGTCGTTGAGGCCTTCCCGCGCAGCCCGGCAGCCCTGGCATTGAGCTCACTGGCATCCAAAGCGCTGACCTGGCCGGTGCCGAGCAGTGCCGGCGGGCATTTGGAATTCTTCGTGGAGAAGCTCTTGGTCAAACCTGCACCCGATGAGGTTTCTCTAGGTGAATAAAGCACTGACATACGGACGTTACCAGGAAAGTCCGCATGCCTTTATTGAACGTTATTCGTCTTTAGTAAAGCGCATAGCCCATCACCTGATGGGGCGGTTGCCGCCTAACGTTCTACTAGAAGATTTAATTCAGGCAGGTATGATCGGCCTGCTTGAAGCACAGCAGAATTATGATCCCACCAAAGGTGCCAGTTTTGAGACCTTTGCCGGGATCCGGATTCGCGGGGCGATGTTGGACGACATCCGCCGTGGTGATTGGGTTCCGCGTTCGGTGTACAAAAACAGTCGCCGGATATCGGAAGCCATTTCTTTCCTTGAGGGAGAGCTTGGGCGAGATCCGAATGATCAGGAAATTGCCGAACATCTCGAAATGACACTCGAACAGTACCATCAGGCTTTAAATGATGTTAATTGTGGTCGCCTAGTGGGGATGGATGATTTGGGTGTGTCCGAAGATGCTATCGCGACTGAGGCCGCGGTTGAAGAAAATCTTCCCTTTCAGGGTGTTGTAGATGATAATTTCCGTCATTCACTGGCTGAAGCAATAAAGACACTGCCGGAAAGAGAGGCGCTGGTCTTGTCTCTTTACTATGATGAGGAGCTCAATCTCAAAGAGATTGGTGCGGTGATCGGGGTCAGTGAGTCCCGGGTCTGCCAGATTCATAGTCAGGCGATGCAACGCTTACGTTCCAAGCTGAAATCTTGGACGGCTTAATAAACACTAGATAAAAACACTGTGACCTCAGTGGAGGCAACTTTGAATAAAAACATGAAAATCCTCATTGTTGATGACTTCTCGACAATGCGCCGAATCGTTAAAAATTTGCTACGTGATCTGGGCTTTAACAATACCCAGGAGGCGGATGATGGATTGACTGCCCTACCAATGCTGAAAAAAGGCGGCTTTGATTTCGTCGTAACTGACTGGAATATGCCGGGTATGCAAGGCATTGATTTGCTCAAACATATTCGTGCGGATGCTGATCTGAAGCATTTGCCGGTGTTGATGATCACCGCTGAAGCCAAGCGTGAGCAAATTATCGAAGCGGCTCAGGCTGGTGTGAACGGCTATATCGTCAAGCCATTTACCGCGGCAACGTTGAAAGAGAAATTAGATAAAATTTTCGAGCGGATGCAGTAATCATTTTCGTCAGGCGCGAATAGGGTAATTATTAGAATGATATCACTCGATCAGGCGAAACAGCTTGTCAGCTTGCTTGAAGAGGGCAAGCAGGACGAAGCAAATACCTTGCTGCAATCGGCGATTTCTGACAGCCGTGATCCTGTCTATGCAGAAGTGGGGAAGCTGACCCGTCAACTGCACGACTCCCTGGCCAACTTTCGCCTTGATCCCCGCATCAACGATATTGCGAAAAACGAAATCCCGGATGCCCGCGACCGTTTGTCTTATGTCATTGATAAGACGGAAGCCGCGGCCAACACCACGATGGATGCCATCGACAATATCGAGCCATTGGCCAACCGGATGAGCGAGACCCTGAGTCAGGTCCATCCCCAGTGGAAGCGGTTGATGGGCGGGCAAATTGCGCTGAACGAGTTTAAGACGCTCTGCCATGAGATCGATCGTTTGCTGGAGCAGGTCGACAGTGACAACAATGCGCTGCGCAGTCAACTGACCGAAATTTTAATGGCTCAAGACTTTCAGGATCTGACCGGACAAATCATACGCCGTGTTATCGAGCTGGTGCACGAAGTGGAAGATCAATTAGTCGATATCCTTAAAGCCTTTGGTATGGAACAAGAAGACAGGGCAGATGCGAAAAAGGCCATCTGCGTGCTTTCTCCCGAGGGGCCAATCGTCAATAGCGAACATCGTGAAGATGTCATGTCATCGCAGGATGATGTTGACGACTTGCTGTCTAGTCTTGGATTTTAGGGGAAATATATGAGCTTTGATTTAGACGAAGACATCCTGCAAGACTTTTTAATTGAAGCAGGGGAGATCCTTGAGCTGTTATCTGAGCAGTTAGTCGAGCTGGAACGCAGCCCGGAAGACTCTGATTTGCTCAATGCGATTTTCCGTGGCTTTCACACCGTGAAAGGCGGTGCCGGTTTTCTCTCTCTGACGTCGTTGGTTGATGCCTGCCACGGGGCGGAAAACGTATTCGATTTATTACGCACCGGCAAGCGCAGCGTCACACCGGAACTGATGGATGTGATCCTGGAAGCCCTGGATACCATCAATGCGATGTTCAGCCAGGTTCAGGACCGTGAACCGGTTGATCCGGCTGAGCAACATTTGCTGGACGCACTGCACCGTTTCAGTCAGCCGCCGGGTGACGATGAGCTGGCGGCAGCCGCCGAGCCGGTTGCGCCACCGCCGCCTCCGGCACCTGAAGTTGAGCCTGCACCGGTGGCGGCCCCTGCGCCGGAGCCGATGAGCGCACCAGAGCCGACAGCCATTGCCGGGAATTCGGTCGACGAAATCACCCAGGATGAGTTTGATCGCTTGCTGGATGAACTGCACGGCAGCGGTTGTGGTCCTTCTGTGAACAAAACCGAACCTGCCCTGCAAGCTGCGCCCCAGTCTCAGGCGGTCGAAGCGCCAGAGTCCGGTGATATCACCGATGACGAATTTGAACGTCTGCTGGATGAGCTTCACGGTGCCGGAAAAGGCCCGGGGAACAGTGAGTTTACCGAATCACCAGCAGTTCAGCCGGCACAAGTTGCGCCGGTGGTCAGTGCAGCCGCCTTTGACGGTGATGATGATTTAATGACCGACGACGAGTTTGAACGTCTGTTGGATGAGTTGCACGGCAGCGGGAAAGGACCGAGCGCGGAAGAGCTGGAGATGGCGACCAAGTCGGTCTCAGAAATGCTCGCGGCCCAACCGGCACCTGTGTCCGCCCCGGTACCACAACCCGCACCCGTTCAGGCGAGTGCGCCTGTTGCGGCAGCACCGGCACCGGTCTCAGAAGCACCGAAGCCTGCTGTGGCAGCGAAGCCGAAAGCAGCCGCTGCACGGGATAAAGCCAAGTCGGCACCTGAAGCCACTGTACGCGTGGATACCTCAACCCTAGATACCATCATGAACATGGTAGGTGAACTGGTGTTGGTGCGTAACCGTCTGGTCAGCCTGGGCCTCAATACCAACGATGAAGAGATGTCGAAAGCCGTCTCGAACCTGGACGTGGTCACGGCCGATCTACAAGGCGCTGTGATGAAAACCCGGATGCAGCCGATCAAGAAAGTGTTTGGCCGTTTCCCTCGGGTCGTTCGTGACTTGGCCCGCAACCTGAAGAAAGAAATCGTGCTGGAGTTGCGCGGTGAAGAGACCGACCTGGATAAAAACCTGGTTGAAGCGCTGGCCGATCCCCTGGTTCACTTGGTGCGGAACTCGGTCGATCACGGCATTGAAATGCCGGATGTGCGCGAGAAAGCCGGTAAGCCACGAGTCGGAACCGTGCTACTGGGCGCTTCTCAGGAAGGTGACCACATTCTGCTGACCATCGAGGATGATGGGGGCGGTATGGATCCGGACAAACTGCGTGGGATTGCGGTCGAGCGTGGTTTGATGGATACCGACGCGGCTTCCCGTCTGACCGATACGGAATGTTACAACCTGATTTTTGCACCGGGCTTCTCGACCAAGAAAGATATTTCGGATATCTCCGGCCGCGGCGTCGGAATGGATGTGGTGAAAACCGGGATCAGCCAGCTCAATGGTTCGATCAGCATTGATTCGGCCATGGGCCGCGGGACGCGGATTGACATTAAAGTACCGCTGACACTGGCGATCCTGCCGACCCTGATGGTCGGGGTTGCTGACCAGCCGTTTGCGTTACCGCTGGCGAGCGTGAATGAGATCTTCCATCTGGATTTGCGCAAAACCAACACGGTTGACGGCCAGCTCACGATTATCGTTCGCGACAAAGCGATTCCGCTGTTCTATCTGCAAGACTGGCTGATTGCGATGGGCTTGCCCAAGCGTGATCGGGACCATGGCCATGTGGTCATTGTTCAGATCGGTCACCAGCGTATCGGGTTCGTGGTCGATACTCTGATTGGTCAGGAAGAAGTCGTGATCAAGCCATTGGATGAGCTGCTGCAGGGGACACCGGGTATGGCCGGAGCAACGATTACCAGCGATGGTCATATCGCATTGATCCTCGACGTGCCGAATCTGCTCAAACACTACGCTGGCCGCTAGGCGCAACGTAGTCCCCTTGGCAAACAAATCATAATAAAAAGTTAGGGGCGTCGAGCCCCTAACCCGTAACTAGCGTTGAATTATTTTCCGGCGTGAAATAGTCGCCTTGTTCAGGGCAGAAAATGATTCAGCCTGTTGTTCGGCTGGGTAACTCATATATCACGGGATAGAAACGACATGGCAGTAAAAGTATTGGTGGTGGATGATTCGAGCTTTTTCCGCCGCCGTGTCAGCGAGATCATAAATGCCGATCCCCGGTTGGAGGTGATTGGCAGTGCTGTGAATGGTAAGGAAGCGGTAGAGCTGACGAGTAAGCTTCAGCCGGATGTCATTACCATGGACATTGAGATGCCGGTGATGGACGGCATTACTGCGGTGCGTGAAATCATGCAGCGAACGCCGACGCCTATTTTGATGTTCTCTTCGCTGACCCACGAAGGTGCGAAAGCCACCCTGGATGCGCTGGATGCCGGTGCGTTGGACTTTTTGCCGAAAAAGTTTGAAGACATTGCCCGTAACCGGGATGAAGCGGTGAGCCTGTTGCAAAAACGCGTCGGGGAGCTGGCTCGTAAACGCCTGTTCATGCGCCGTCCGGTCCGCCCGGCGGTGACCCCAACCGCGGCACCAGCGCTGGAGCGGGATGTAAGATCACCTCTGGCGGGACGTACGGGGACCACATCGGTCGCTGCGCCGGCTCGCCCGGCAGCGCGACCCGTGAAACCGGCTGTCCGGTTTAAAGCTTCCGGGAAGAAATATCAGCTGATGGCGATTGGTACATCAACCGGCGGACCGGTTGCCCTGCAAAAAATTCTGACGCAACTTCCGGCAAACTTTCCGTATCCGATTGTGCTGATCCAGCACATGCCGGCGACCTTTACCGCTGCGTTTGCGTCGCGCCTGAACAACCTGTGTAAGATCGGGGTGAAGGAAGCGGCGGACGGAGACACCCTCAAGCCGGGGATGGCCTATCTGGCACCGGGTGGTCAACAGATGATGCTGGAAGGGCGCCCGGGTGCGGCCCGGATCCGGATTATCGACGGGGGTGATCGGATGAACTACAAGCCTTGTGTGGATGTGACCTTTGGCTCTGCAGCAAAAGTTTATCACGACAAAGTGCTCTCCATGGTCCTGACCGGGATGGGCGCGGACGGCCGGGAAGGAGCGCGGATGCTCAAGACCAACGGTTCGACCATCTGGGCACAGGATGAAGAAAGCTGTGTGGTGTACGGGATGCCGCAGGCGGTTGCCAAAGCCGGGATTTCCAGTGAAGACTTGCCGCTTGATCGGATAGCTGAACGGATTCTGGTTGAGATCGGAATGGCCTAGGGAGCACGTTTTGATCGTTTGGAGCATTGCCAACCAGAAAGGTGGGGTGGGGAAAACCACGACAACGGTGACCCTGGCCGGCCTGTTGAGTGAACGAAATCAGCGCGTGTTGCTGGTCGATACCGATCCGCACTCCTCGCTGACGACGTACCTGAATTTTGATGCCGACCGGGTTGCGTCCAGCCTGTTTGACCTGTTTCAACTGCGTGAGATTTCGCGGGATACGGTCAAGCCGCTGATTTTACCAACCCAGTTTAAGAATATTGATATTATTCCGGCGCATATGTCGCTGGCGACCCTGGATCGGGTCATGGGGAACCGGGGAGGCATGGGCTTGATCCTGAAAAAAGCCCTGCAGTGTCTGGCACAGGATTATGACTATGTCTTAATTGACTGCCCGCCGATCCTGGGCGTGATGATGGTCAATGCCCTGGCTGCCAGCGATCGGATCCTGATTCCGGTCCAGACTGAATTTTTGGCAATGAAAGGCCTGGAGCGGATGATGCGGACGCTGCAGATTATGCAGAAATCCCGCACTTCAGCGTTCCGGGTGACCATTGTCCCGACGATGTACGACAAGCGGACTCGCGCCTCGCTGCAAACGTTGCAGGAGCTGAAAGTGCGGTTTCCGGAACAGGTTTGGGCTTCGGCAGTGCCGATTGATACCAAGTTCCGGGATGCCAGCATCAAGCATATGCCGCCGTCCTTGTATGCGCGCAGTTGTCGCGGGGTGTTTGCGTATAAAACCCTGTTAAATTATTTACAGCGGTTGGAGCAAGATGAACGATAAACAGCCCCTATCCAGTGAGCAGGCGCTGGATGACTATTTTTCAGATCTGCTGGCGGAGCCGGCAGAGGAATGTTCGGATGTCGCAATCGCAGGCTTGCCTGTCACGGCGTCTGAAGAGACATCCGTGCAGCCCCCGGAAGAACGCTCGGCTTCGCTGACATGCGAGTCGCCACAAGGGGATGTGATTTGCACGGATGATGACAATGCCGACAACGCGGATGCAGGTGCCGACACTGCCATCGCGGCTTCTGAAATCGCTGAGCCTGTCGACATGGCGCAAGCGTCTGAAGCGGATGCACTGGAAACCGATGCACTTGAAACTGATGATGTTGACGCGCATGCGCCGGAAGAAACCGTCTCTGAAGACGAGCTGCTTTCGGATCATCAGTCAACAGACGAGATGCCCCCCAAATTCGCTACGGCGGGAGAAGCACCTCTGAACTCGGCACCGGTTATGCCGTTTGATTTTGACCGGCTGGACCACAGTGTGTCAGAGGATGCCGCGTCGTCGACGGAGGCGCCGTCGTTGTCGGTAGCGCTGAACTTGTCGGCCCCGGCCGGAAATGTCTCGGGTTGGGCGCCACAGCCGCAAATGCAGCCTGCTTCCCTGGATTGGTCGCAAGTGGATACCGCTCCGGAAACGGTCACGTTTGCCGATAAACCGGATCTGGACACGGTCCAGCGGTTGCTGAGTCAGGTTAGTCAGCTCCAGCCGGAACATGAAACGCGCATCGAGACTGAATCTGCAGCCCTGACTGAGCCGGTGCTCCAGGAATACGAGCCGGAGCCTGAGGTCAGTTGGGAAGATGTCCTTCGGGAAGAGGCAGCAGCATCCGAGGTGGTTGCGGCTGCAACCAATATGCCGAGTTTTGAACAGGAACCGCTCGCTCCTGTCCCTGAAGCGGATGTGGCTGTAGCTTTAGCAGTCGCTGAGGGGGAGCCTGAGACTGACGTTGCACTGGAAACGCAGGCGGGCCATGGGGAGCCGCCGCAGATCTGGCAGTCGCGGCAGGAGCTGGGGGCAGAGTTCCAGGCGCTGTTTTTTGAAGTCAATGGGGTGACGTTTGCTGTGCCCCTGACTGAACTTGGTGGCATTCATCAGCTCACGCAGGTCAATCACTTGCTGGGTCGGCCGCCATGGTATTTAGGCCTGATGACCAATCGCGAGCATCAACTGGATGTGGTGGATACCGCACGCTGGGTGATGCCAGAGAAGTTAACTTCTGATGATCATCAGGAAGATTATCGCTACATCGTGATGTTAGGGACCAGTAAATGGGGGCTTGCGTGCAGTGTCCTTCATGGAACTGAAACCCTGACAGCGCAAAGTGTTCGTTGGCGGGAGCAGGCGGGGAAACGCCCGTGGCTTGCCGGAATGGTTAAAGAAAAAATGTGTGCTCTAATTCATGTTCACGAATTAATATCTATGCTGAATGCGGGTTTAGATGTTAAGAGTGTAGTATGAGCAAGGCCGAAGAGGAAACAACATGTCTCAGGTTAGCGTAGCCGAAATACAAAAAGAAGACGGGAACGATCAGGTCCTGCAATGGGTCACCTTCCAGCTGGAAGATGAAACTTACGGCATTAACGTGATGCAAGTACGTGAAGTCTTGCGTTATACGGAAATTGCGCCGGTTCCGGGCGCGCCGGATTATGTGCTGGGGATTATCAACCTGCGTGGTAATGTGGTCACGGTAATTGACACCCGTGCCCGTTTCGGCCTGATGCCGGGCGAAACGTCTGATAATACCCGGATTGTAATCATCGAAGCTGAAAAGCAGGTGATTGGGATCCTGGTCGACAGTGTTGCGGAAGTGGTTTACCTGCGCAGCTCTGAAATCGACAGCACCCCGAGCGTCGGGACAGAAGAAAGTGCCAAGTTTATCCAGGGCGTCAGCAACCGTGATGGTGAGCTGCTGATCCTGGTTGACCTGAACAAGCTGCTGTCCGACGATGAGTGGGATGAGATGGCGTACCTGTAATGCTTGCGCTGGTTCTGCAATGGGTTCCGTTGGTGATGGCAATTCTGGCCGTCATTCTGGCGTGGCTGTTGGTGAGCCGGGAGCGAAAAGCACGCCAAGCGCTCGAAGCCAAGTTTGCTGCGACGGAGCTGGTTCTGAAAAACTCCCGACAACAGTATGAAAGTTTATTGAAGCAATTTAATGAGCTGCGTGCCGGGACGATTGGGATGAGCCAGAAATTGGCTGATATGGCTGAGCACCTGGAGGTGCTGGATGATCGCCAGGGTGAAATGGCGATGTTGGATCCGGACGGCAAACTGTACAGCCGTGCCAGTAAAATGGTGGAACTGGGTGCCGATGTGAATGAGCTGATGGAAGAGTGCGATTTGCCGAAAGCCGAAGCGGAGCTACTGTTACGCTTACAGCAGAAAATGGCTCAGCCACGGCGACGTTAATCGGGACATTCCCCGATGTTCGTCAGTTTTCCGTCACTAACGGATGCTGACCGACATCAGTATCCGCTGTATCACCTTATCGTACTAGGCTTGCTCATCAATGCCTGAAAACCCCTCCCATCCGGGCGGGGTTTTGCCGTTCAGGACCCAGGAAAATGCCACCAGCTCCGCGATAATCCGGTATAAACTCTCTGGGATTTCATCACCTTCCTCTAAATGATTCAGAAAGTCGCTTAAAGCTTCGTCTTTGTGGATCAACCCGCCTTGTTGCTTAACCTGCGCAATAATGTGCTCGGCAAGTTGGTCATATCCCTTGGCTGCAACGGTCGGTGCCTGTACGCCGTCATAGTGCAGCGCAATTGCTCGTTTTTTGGTCATATGTATGCCTGTCAGATTCGGATCAGCAGCCCGTCGACTTCCGGTTGTTCGATGGACTCTGGAGGCCGCAGTTTGAACTGCGTGGTATCGCAGCGGATCCCCATCGAAGAGAGCCGTGTCGTCAGCATGGGGGTGAGTGATTGCGTCCGTTTCAGCAACACGGGATTGTCCGTTTCAAAGCCGAGGCTTAACTTTTGCTGATCCCACAGGGCGGTGGCAAAGACAGTGTCGATGTCTCCAACCGGCAGCGCGATCCGCACGGTCCAGCGGGGAGGCGTTTGTTTGCCGCGCTGCGGTTGACCCGCGTCTTTTTTGAGGGTCAGTTTGCTTTCCCGGCCATTCGGATACAGTAAGGGCAATTGCAGAACTTGTGGTTCAGCTTCTTTGCCGGCGGGTGTCAGTCGCTGCTCCGCCGCCAAGCGCAGCATGGCCTGAAATTCATCTTTCAGCTCGGGTGGCAGTTGTATCAGCCACTGGTGGATCGGATGGCCAGGTTGATTCATTTGAGCCAGCAATTGCGCCAAGGCCGGTTTGCCTGCACCCTGACGCAGCCACTGGATCAGGGTCGCCTGATTATCCGGCATCAGGAGTTGGGTCAATGCCTGAGTGAGTACCGGTGGTGGTGTTGCGCTCATATGCACGCTATGTGGGGCAAAAGTTGTAAAAAAACGTTGCAGCACATTCATTTGCAGCAGCAGGTTACTGAGCTGCGATACCTGGCTTTGGGACGGCGAAAACGTGCTAACTGATTGAGGTATTTTGTGATTTACCTCAGACCCGGTGGTTTTTTGAAGCCTTGCCGTTTCACTCGGGGTGAAAGCAGTGTGCTGGCTGTTAACGATACGCATAGATGTCACATTTAATGATCTTCGTGATAGAAGTATCCCTCCGGGTGTCTAACATATTCGCGATCCAGTGTGGTAATATGCCCGCTAATTTGTGACACCTAGGATACATCATTTCATATGTTGTCTGTACAAGCGTTAAGTTGTGTCCGCGATGAGCGGGTCTTGTTCGAGGCGTTGAACTTTTCTGTCTCATCGGGCGAGCTGGTTCAGATTGAAGGGCATAACGGTGCCGGTAAAACCACCCTGCTGCGGATTATAGCGGGTCTTGGGCGGGCAGACAGTGGCGATGTGCTGTGGCACGATGAAAAAATTGAATCAGCCCGGGAAGATTATTATCAGGCACTGTTGTTTCTTGGCCATCAGACCGGGGTCAAGCGGGAACTGACCGCCTATGAAAACCTGGCCTACTTTCAGGCCATGCACCGGGAAAGCGATACGGTCGCCCTCAAGGGACAAGCCCAGGTCTGTGGTGAGGATGCTTTATGGCAAGCGCTGGCGCATGTCGGACTGGCTGGTCGCGAAGATGTCCCGGCCGGGCAGCTCTCTGCCGGGCAGCAGCGGCGGGTCGCGCTGGCTCGCTTGTGGATCAGTAATCACCCGTTGTGGATCCTCGATGAGCCCCTGACGGCGATTGATAAGCAAGGCGTGAAAGTGCTGGAGCGCCTGTTCCTGGCTCACGTTGAGCGGGGCGGGATCGTGTTGCTGACCACCCATCAGGACATGTTCACGGACAGCGATCACCTTCGAAAAATCAAATTGGGGCAATAGTTCATGATGAAAGCAATTGTACAGGTGATTCGCCGTGAACTGTTGATCGCCTTTCGTCGCCAGGCCGATGTGTTCAATCCGCTGTGGTTTTTTATTATTGCCATCACCTTGTTCCCGCTGGGGGTTGGGCCGGAGCCGAACCTGCTGGCTCGCATTGCGCCGGGGATCATCTGGGTCGCAGCGCTGCTGGCGGCGTTGTTGTCTCTGGAGCGGCTGTTTCGTGATGACTTTGTCGATGGCTCTCTCGAGCAGATGCTGATGATGCCGACACCGCTGCCGGTGCTGGCTTTTGCGAAGATGGTCGCGCACTGGCTGCTGACCGGGGTACCCCTGCTATTGATTAGCCCTTTGCTGGCCATCTTGCTGTCTTTAGACTGGCAAACCTGGCTGGCGGTGGTACTGACCTTGCTGGTGGGAACACCGACGTTGAGTTTCCTCGGTGCAATCGGGGTAGCCCTGACGGTCGGGCTGCGCAAAGGCGGGGTGCTGCTGAGCTTGCTCATCTTGCCTTTATATATTCCGGTGCTGATTTTTGCGACAGCGGCGATTGATGCCGCCAGCCTGGGTATGGCATATAACGGACAACTGGCCCTGATGGGCGCGATGCTGGTCGGCTCGGCGACGCTGGCGCCCTTTGCTGTCGCAGCTTCGCTACGCATAAGTGTGCAATAAAAGATTACAATTACACACACATCTAAATGGCCTCATGAGACAAAATCTCGTGCGACAACTTTGAGCGAGAACAAGGAAGTGGCTAATAACGCAGCGAATACTCTTAAAGGGGTATTTTGCTTTCGGTACACTGGCTGAATGATCCGGCCATGCACTGATGCCCTGTTCCCCGGTTCTGAGCAATGGGCCGGTAAAAAACGTATTTATTACTATTACACAAGTAGAGCAGAACTATGTGGAAGTGGTTACATCCCTACGCGAAAGCTGAAAATTGCTACCGTCTGTGCGGTACCTTATTGCCTTGGTTTTCTGTGATTGCCTTTTTGGCGATCCTGGCTGGTACCCTTTGGGGGCTGATGTTCGCACCGACCGATTATCAGCAAGGCGATAGTTTCCGAATCATTTACCTGCATGTCCCCGCAGCCATCTGGTCGATGGGCGCTTATATGTCGATGGCTATTGCTGCGTTTATTGGCCTGGTCTGGCAGATTCGACTGTCTGATATGGCGGCGGCGGCCATGGCACCGATTGGTGCGGTGTTTACCGCGGTTGCCCTGCTGACGGGCGCGATTTGGGGGAAACCGATGTGGGGTGCCTGGTGGGTCTGGGATGCGCGGTTGACCTCTGAGTTGATCCTGCTGTTTCTCTACCTTGGGGTGATTGCACTTTACAGCGCCTTTGATGATCAGAAAACGGCCGGTAAAGCAGCTGGCATTCTGGCGATTGTCGGGGTGATTAACCTGCCAATCATTCACTTCTCGGTCGAGTGGTGGAATACCCTGCATCAGGGGGCGACCATCACTAAATTTGCCAAGCCTTCAATCGATAGTTCAATGTTGTGGCCGCTGCTGCTCAATATTGTTGGTTTTGCCTGTTTCTTCGGCGCAGTGACTCTGATCCGACTGCGCAATGACATTATTACCCGTGAAAGCCACCGCCCGTGGGTGCGTGAATTAATGAAGTGAGGCCATTATGCATTTTGACTCTTTCAGTGACTTTTTAGCGATGGGCGGCTATGCCGCTTACGTTTGGGGCGCCTACGGGATCTCATTTGCCGCCTTGCTGTGGATCTTATTTTCAAGCCTGGGCAAGACCCGCCGCCTGTCGGCCGAGATCAAAAACAAAATCGCTCGTGAGCATCGGATTAAAGCTGCGAAAAAACTGGAGAACACACTATGAACCCGAGACGGAAAAAGCGCCTGACGTTAATTGTGGCGTTGGTGGTAGGCCTCGGCGCTACGGTTGGTTTGATGCTTTATGCCTTGAATCAGAATATGGATCTGTTCTATACCCCGACAGAGCTGGTGCAGGGTAAACCTGATGGCACCAAACCATATGTGGGTCAGCGCCTGCGTATTGGGGGCATGGTGGTGGATGGCTCGGTCTCGCGCGATCCAAACTCTTTGAAAGTGAGCTTCCAGGTGGCTGATATCGGCCCGGCCGTGACCGTTGTTTATGACGGGATCTTGCCGGACTTGTTCCGTGAAGGGCAGGGGATTGTCGCCCAGGGTGTTCTGGTGGACGCAACGACGATTGAAGCGCATGAAGTGCTGGCCAAGCACGATGAAGAATACATGCCGCCGGAAATTGCCGAAGCCATGAAGAAAACCCATGAGCCGCTTCAGTACAGCAAAGAGCAAATGCAGGGAAGTGTTCAATGATTGCAGAATTAGGGCATTTCAGCCTGATTATTGCCCTGGGGTTGTCGCTCCTGGTCAGTATTTATCCCTTGTATGGCGCATCGACCGGGAATCAGACCTTGATGCGAATGGCCCGCCCGTTGACCTATGGGGTCTTCGGCATGCTGCTGTTGTCGTTCGTGATTCTGTGTCATGCGTTTTATATCAATGACTTTACCGTCGGTTACGTGGCCAGCAACTCGACCAGTATGTTGCCGTGGTACTACCGGATCACTGCTGTTTGGGGCGCGCACGAAGGTTCGTTGCTGCTGTGGGTACTGATCCAGGCGGCCTGGGCGGCTGCGGTGGCAACGTTCAGTCGTGGCATGCCGCAAGAGTCGGTCTCGCGGGTACTGGCTGTGATGGGGATGATTTCGGTCGGGTTCCTGCTGTTCATTATCTTGACGTCGAATCCGTTTTTGCGCACCTTGCCGTACTTTCCGGTCGAGGGGCGTGACTTGAACCCGCTGCTCCAGGATCCGGGCCTGATCATTCACCCACCGATGCTGTATATGGGCTATGTTGGTTTCTCGGTCGCCTTTGCTTTTGCGATTGCATCCTTGATGACGGGACGGTTGGATACTGCCTGGGCACGCTGGTCGCGTCCGTGGACCATCGCGGCCTGGTCATTTCTGACGCTGGGTATCGCACTTGGCTCCTGGTGGGCCTACTATGAACTCGGCTGGGGAGGCTGGTGGTTCTGGGATCCGGTCGAAAATGCGTCTTTCATGCCGTGGCTGGCCGGGACCGCTTTGATGCACTCGCTGGCAGTGACGGAGAAACGGGGCACATTTAAGGCCTGGACTGTTCTGCTGGCGATTTCGGCATTCTCACTGAGTCTGTTGGGCACCTTCCTGGTTCGCTCTGGCGTCTTGGTTTCGGTGCATGCGTTTGCTTCGGACCCGGCGCGGGGGATGTTTATCCTCGGCTTCCTGATTGTGGTTATCGGTGGCTCGTTGCTGCTCTACGCCCTGCGTGGCGGTCAAATTCGCTCTCATGGCAACTACAGCCTCTTATCACGGGAAAACCTGCTGCTGGCCAATAACCTGTTGCTGGTTGCCGGGTTGCTGGTGGTGCTGATCGGTACCTTGTTGCCGCTGGTTCATAAACAAATTGGCCTAGGGTCGGTGTCTATCGGGGTACCTTTCTTCAATACCCTGTTTACCTGGCTGATGATCCCGTTTGCCTTCTTCCTGGGGATCGGTCCGCTGGTGCGCTGGAAACGTGACCAATTGTCCAGCCTGAGTAAGCAGATGTTGATTTCGGCGGTGATCACGCTGCCGTTGTCCTTTGCGTTGGTTGCCGGTTTCACGGATCGCCTGGAGCCGATGGCCGTCCTGGGAATGGTGATGGCGCTTTGGATCATCGTGATGCATGGATTCGAGTTGTATGAGCGCGCGACCCATCGTCATTCTCTGATGACCGGCTTAGGCAAGTTGGGCCGGAGCCACTGGGCGATGGTGTTGGGTCATATCGGCCTGGCGATTTCGGTCATCGGGATCACCCTGGTCTCAAACTACGATATTGAGAAAGATGTGCGGTTGGCACCCGGGGAAACGGTCACCCTACAGGATTATGATTTCCACTTTGCTGGTCTGCGTAATGCAGACGGTCCGAATTACGACGGTTACATTGCGGATATCAACATCAGCCGCAATGGTAAGCCGGTGACTGTATTGCACGCCGAGAAGCGTTTCTACAGTGTTGCGGGCTCGATGATGACTGAAGCGGCGATTGACAGCGGCGTGACCCGAGACCTGTATGTCGCATTGGGAGAACGCCTGACCGATGACGCTTGGGCGATCCGGATTTACTACAAACCGTTTGTGAACTGGATTTGGTTTGGTGCAACCCTGATGGCACTGGGTGGCGCAATGGCGATTAGCGATAAACGCTACCGTTTCCGGAAGACAGCAAAAGCTGCCCGGCAGGCGAAAATGGATCGTGAAGCTGAGGTTCACTGATGAATAAGAAACTTCTATTTATTCCGCTGGCCGCGTTTCTGGCTCTGGCCGTGGTGCTGATGGTTCAGTTGACCCGCAATGCTGAGGGTGATGACCCGACCAAGCTGGAATCGGTACTGGTCGGGAAACCCGTTCCGGCCTTTAAGCTCGAAGATCTGGTGGAAGCCGGCAAACTCTATGAGCAGGATATCTTCAAGGGTGAGCCGCTCTTGCTGAACGTGTGGGCGACCTGGTGTCCGACCTGTTATGCCGAGCACACGTATCTCAACGAACTGGCGTCTCAGGGCGTGAAAATCATCGGCCTGAACTATAAAGACGAGCGGTTGAAAGCCATTCGTTGGCTCAATGATCTCGGCAACCCCTATCTGCATAGTCTGTTTGACGGCAACGGCATGTTGGGGATGGACTTGGGCGTTTATGGTGCGCCGGAAACCTTCCTGATTGATGCGAACGGAATTATCCGTTATCGCCATGTCGGTGATGTGAATGCCCGGAATTGGTCAGAGACGCTGGAGCCGATGTACCAGGCGTTGCTGGAGGAAGCCAAAGGATGAGAAAGCAAGTTGCAGCGCTGCTGCTTGGGTTGGGATTGGCACTGAGTTTGGCTTTGCCGGTGACAGCCGCGATTGATGTTTATGAATTTGAAAGCGCAGCGCAGGAAAAAGATTTCCATGAGCTGACCGCAACGCTGCGGTGTCCGAAGTGTCAGAATAACAGCATTGCAGACTCGAATGCTGAACTGGCCAAAGATATGCGCCAGAAAGCCTTTGAGATGCTTCATGAAGGGAAGAGCAAACAGGATGTCGTGGATTACATGATTGCCCGCTACGGTAATTTTGTCACCTATGATCCGCCGTTGATGCTCTCAACGATCATTTTGTGGCTGGGGCCGGTGTTGTTTATCGTGATCGGCTTTACCGTACTGGTCGCCCGCTCGCGAAAACACGGTGCGGCAAAATCTTCGGCGGTGATGGATGCCGGCGAAGCCGCACGGCTGAAATCCTTGTTGGACGAGATTGAATCTTCAAAACCAAATGATGACGGGAAGGTGAAGGAATGACGTTGTTTTGGTTAGTAACCGTCGCTTTGGTTGTGCTGGCGATCCTGATTTTTGTGGCGCCGGTCTTTTTTGGCAAGCCGCAGGATGATACCGCCAGCCGTGACGAGTTGAACAAGGCATTTTTTAAAGACCGGGTTGGCGAGCTCGAATCGGAAGCCGATGAAGGCTTGGTGTCGAACCGTGAGGAACTGGTCACTGAGCTGCAACAGTCTCTGCTGGATGATGTTCCGGTGCAGTCTGAGCAGCGTAAGGCGAAAAGTAGCCCGGCCATTCTGATCCCGGGCATCCTGATCCTGATCGGTGTTAGTTACGGCTTATATCTGACGGTCGGGAGCCTGAATAAAGTTGACACCTGGCAGCAGACTGTTCAGAAGTTGCCGGAACTGTCGAAGCGTCTGATGCAAGGGGATAATGCTGCGCCGCTGACGGATCAGGAAATGGATGATTTGACGCTGGGACTGCGTACCAGGCTGCATGAAACTCCGGATGACGCCACGGGGTGGCTGTTACTGGGGCGGATTGGCATGGCGAACCGTGATGCCGATACTGCGCAAGGTGCCATGAAACGAGCTTATACACTGGATCCGAACAATCCGGAAGTTCAATTGAGTTATGCTCAAACCCTGATGATGATTGGTGATCCGGCTCAAAGCGAGCAAGCGCGCCGGTTGCTGAAGGCTGTGGTGAAACAAGATCATGCCAACCTTCGTGCGTTGTCGTTGCTGGCCTTTGATGCCTATGAGCGCTCGGATTATGAGCAGGCGGTGTCTTACTGGACGATGATGAAAACCCTGATTGGGGATAGTGATCCTCGCGCACAGATGCTCGACCGAAGCATTGAAAGGGCACAGGCGCAATTGCAGGCGGTCAATAACGCCGCGAACGGTAATGCCAGCGTCGCCGTGAAAATTGAATTGGATCCAACAGTGACCCTGCCGGCTCAGGGGGTGGTGATTGTCTCAGTCCACTCGGCAGATGGTGCCCCGATGCCGGTTGCTGCACGTCGGATCCCGTTGTCTGAGTTTCCAATGACTCTGACCTTGACTGACGGCGATAGCATGATCCCGGAGCGGCTGATGTCTTCTTTACCAAACCTGATTGTCAAAGCCCGGATTGATACCGATGGTAATGTGACGACCAAGCAGGGGGATTGGTATGGCCAGAGTGAAGTCATTCCGTTGGGTGGTTCCACCAATGTTCTGATTAACAAACAATACTGATCACACAAGACTGGCACAAAGCGAGCAGGCTGGATATCATTGTCCGGTCTGCTTTTTTGTTTCATAGGGTATCTCTTTGAAAAAAATCATATTACTCGCTTGTTTGTTCGGATTGCTGCTGACCGGTTGTGCAGAGACACCCAATGACGACACCGCAGATGCGGTGGCAGCGGAAACCAATGTTGTCCAGGTCGAAGCGGAACCTGAATATAATGTCGTAGGAACCTATGATCCCTTTGAGGGTTTCAACCGTGCAATGTGGGACCTAAACTACAACTATCTGGACCCTTACATCGCCCGGCCGGTCTCTCTGGCATACGTTGATTATGTCCCTTCCCCCTTGCGAAGCGGGATCCGCAACTTCCTGTCCAACCTGGATGAGCCGGCGAATATGGTGAACAGCATCATTATGTTTGATGGCGAGCAGGCGGTGACTCACTTCAACCGTTTCTGGATCAATACGGTATTCGGGATTGGCGGATTGATTGATATCGCCACGGCAGCAGATATCCGCAAGCCAGCTGAACCAGGTTTCGGGGATGCGATGGGCTATCACGGTGTCCCGAATGGACCGTACTTTATGGTGCCTTTCTATGGCCCTACGACCCTGCGAGAGGGAACCGGTGATTATGTTGACGGTTTGTATGCGCCGCTGAGTTTGTTGACCTTCTGGCAGAGTCTGGGCAAATGGGTCTTTGAAGGCATGGAAGATCGCGCAGCGCTGGTCTCCCAGGAAGCAATGCTGAAAGATTCGCCGGATTCATATATCTTCACCCGTGATGCCTACATTCAGAACCGAAATTTCCGCGCCAGCGGTGGTGAGCTGGAACTCGAAGCGCCGCAAGATGAAGAGTATCTGGATGACTTCCTTGATGAGATTAATGAGTATTAACGATACTTGTTGAATGGTGATTCCTTGAAATGAATGGCTCCTGCATGCAGGAGCCATTTTTCTAATGCGCCAACTGAATTTTGGTCAAAATGAGATTTAATCTCAGCCTCATTAAAAATTGATGCATTGAGTTACATTAGGTTCTTAACCTATTGAATATTAAGGGGTGATAAACTCATCATTTAATATTTTTTCAGGTTGGAACCAAAGCAGCTGTTTTGGTAGAATACGGCTCAGTTTACTTAACTGGTTGAATGGCTTTTAACCAGTTTTATCATTTAGACGCTGTGGGGATGCGATTAACCTCAGGGCGGTAGCGTGCTTAAATATAAGGACTGGCATGAAAATTTTAGTAACAGGTGGTGCAGGCTTCATTGGTTCTGCGGTTGTACGCCACATTATTAACCAGACCCAAGATTCAGTGGTGAATGTCGATAAATTGACTTATGCAGGAAACTTAGAATCACTCCTGTCAGTTAAAGACGACAGTCGCTATGCTTTTGAGCAAGCGGACATCTGTGATCGCGACGCGATGGCTCGCGTCTTTGAGGTGCACCAACCAGATTTGGTGATGCACCTGGCAGCAGAGAGCCATGTAGACCGTTCTATTGACGGCCCGGCAGCTTTTATCGAAACCAATATTGTCGGGACTTATACCTTACTGGAAGTCGCGCGAAGCTACTGGAATCAGATGGATGACAGTCGTAAAGCTGCATTTCGCTTTCATCATATCTCTACTGATGAAGTGTACGGTGATTTGGAAGGCACGGACGATCTGTTCACCGAGGAGACGTCTTACGAGCCATCAAGTCCGTATTCTGCGTCCAAGGCATCCAGTGACCACCTTGTTCGTGCCTGGTTACGTACCTATGGCTTGCCGACGATTGTGACCAACTGCTCTAATAACTACGGTCCGTATCATTTTCCGGAAAAACTGATCCCGTTGATGATCTTGAATGCCTTAGAAGGTAAAGCGCTGCCGGTATACGGAGATGGCATGCAAATTCGTGACTGGCTGTATGTGGAAGATCATGCGTCAGCACTTTACAAAGTCGTGACCGAAGGCGAGGTTGGTGAGACGTACAATATCGGTGGCCACAACGAAAAAGCAAACATTGACGTTGTGAAAACGATTTGCACACTGCTTGAAGAGCTGGTACCAGCGAAACCTGAAGGCGTTGCCCATTACCAGGATTTGATCACCTATGTGAAAGACCGCCCGGGCCATGATGTGCGCTATGCCATTGATGCTTCGAAAATTGAACGTGAGCTGGGCTGGAAGCCGGCAGAAACTTTTGAGTCCGGTATTCGTAAGACGGTTCAATGGTATCTTAGCAACAAAGATTGGTGGAGCCGGGTTTTGGACGGTTCGTATAGCCGTGAGCGTTTAGGGGCGGAGGTTGAATGATGAAAGGAATTATTCTCGCTGGTGGCTCAGGCACGCGCCTCTATCCCATTACCCGTGGTGTCTCAAAGCAATTGTTGCCGGTTTACGATAAGCCAATGATTTACTACCCGCTTTCAACTCTAATGCTGGCGGGGATCCGGGACATTTTGGTCATTACCACTCCAGAAGACAATGAAGGCTTTAAGCGTTTATTGGGCGATGGTAGTGACTTTGGAATTAATCTGAAGTATGCAGTTCAAGAGAGTCCGGATGGCTTGGCGCAAGCATTTCTGATCGGCGAGGATTTCATTGGGAATGATCAGTGCTGTCTCGTACTTGGAGACAATATCTATTATGGTCAGGCTTTCAGCCAAACATTACAAAATGCAGTAAGCCGAAAGCACGGTGCAACAGTTTTTGGATACCATGTAAAAGATCCAGAACGTTTTGGTGTCGTTGAGTTTGATAAGGATATGAAAGCCTTATCAATTGAAGAAAAGCCTGAAAATCCTAAGTCGAATTGGGCTGTTACAGGCTTATACTTTTATGATAATAGAGTTGTTGAATTTGCAAAGAAAGTAAAGCCTTCTTCTCGTGGTGAGCTTGAAATTACCAGTATTAACCAAATGTACTTGGAAGAAGATAATTTGAATGTTGAATTACTCGGTCGAGGTTTTGCTTGGTTGGATACTGGGACACATGAGAGTTTACATGAAGCATCTTCCTTCGTACAAACGATTGAACATGTTCAGGGGTTGAAAGTTGCTTGTCTCGAAGAAATTGCATGGCGTAACGGCTGGCTAAGTGATGAAGAAGTGAAGTCACTAGCAACTAATATGTTGAAAAACGAATACGGAAAGTATTTAAATTCTTTAGTTTAATTATTTAAGACTCATGGCTCAAAGCCATGGGTCTTAAAATGAGAAAATAATGAATAATATTATTGATGTAATTTTAGTTCTTACACAAAAAGAAATAAAAGTCAGATATAAAGGTAGTATATTAGGATACCTATGGTCAATTATTCACCCTCTGCTATTTTCTTTAGTTTTCTTTGTGGCCTTTAAAATTTTCATGAGGGTGCCAATAGAAAATTATACACTTTTCTTAATTTGTGCATTATTTCCTTGGCAGTTTTTCGCGAATTCTACTTTAGTATCTATTAATTCATATTTAGCTAATGCTCAAATCGTAAAAAAAACAAACTTCCCTCGGTTTACTTTGCCACTAAGTAACATATTAATGGAAACGGTTCACTTCCTAATATCTGTTCCTGTGATAATAGCGTTCCTATATTACTATAATGTTAGCCCTAATTATTTATCACTTATAACATACATGCCATTTCTGTTAGCTTTGCAAGTTATATTTACCTATGGAATTAGTTTAACTTTTTCATCTCTCAATGTTTTATTCAGAGATACAGAAAGGTTTATTTCTATTGGTATTATGCTTTTGTTTTATATGACCCCAATTATATATTCAGTTGATCTGATACCTGAAGAATATGCTAGTTTTATAAAGTATAACCCAATGTCGTCTTTTGTTACATCATGGCGAGACCTGTTTATAACAGGAGAAATTGAAAATAAGTATTTTGTTTCTATGTTAGCTAGTACAATCATATCAATAACGGTTGGAGTTATAACATATCAGAAGCTAAAGTATAAATTTGCAGAGATATTATAATGAGCACAAAAATAGAATTTATATCAGTAGTAAAAGATTATTTACTTTATTCAAAATTACCATATGGAATTAAAGGGATAATTTTTTCTCCGCTCAAGAGCTTTAGAGCTTTAAAGGCAAATACTTTTAGAGTTCTGAATAATGTCTCTTTCTCAATCGAAGAAGGTGAAGTTGTTGCCATTATTGGTAAAAATGGAGCAGGGAAAAGTACATCTTTAGCTCTAACCGCTGGTGTAATGAAGCCAACGAGTGGAGAAGTTAAGGTTAATGGCAGAATAGCTCCTATGCTTGAACTTGGTGGTGGGTTCCACTTTGAGTTGACGGGAAGAGAAAATATTATTTTAAATGCCTGTTTACTTGGCTTAAAAAAGAGAGTTATTGAAGAAAGAATTGATAAAATCATTGAATACTCAGAACTTCAAGAATTCATTGATCAACCTATACGGACTTATTCAAGTGGAATGTTGGCCAGATTAGGGTTTTCAATAATTACGCAATTAGAACCAGATATTATTATCGTGGATGAGGTTCTTGCAGTTGGCGATCGAAACTTTCAAGAAAAATGCTATAAAACAATAAGAGAATTTAAAGAAAAAGGAGTAACAATTCTCTTAGTTTCACATAATATGAGTGATGTCCTAGCGTTGTGTGATAAAGTTATTTGGATTGAAAATCACATAGTTAAACAAATTGGAACTCCAGAACAGATCGTACCGCTCTACTTGGAAAGCTGAATAATGAATGATAGAAAGAAAGTTTTAATTACCGGAGCTGGTGGTTTTATTGGTAAAAGTTTGACAAGAACTTTAATCGAGCAAGGTTATAAAGTTCTTGCGATTGATATATGTGATATTCCTGAATCTTTGATACCATATTCTGATGATATAAATTGGATAAATGAAAGTTTTATCAACATAATCGATGATCCAGAATTTTATGAAACAAATATTAAAAAAGGTAACGTTGAATATGCTATACACTTAGCTACAACACTGTTTCCTAGTGAGTCTGTTAATAAGATAGAAGATGATTGCTATGAGAATGTCTTCTGCACAGTAAAGCTTTTCTCAAATTTATATAGTTTTGGTTGCAAAAAAATATTATATGCCTCATCCGGAGGTACTGTTTACGGGTTTAATGAAAATAATACTCCGTTTTACGAATATGATAAGTTGAGCCCAGAAATTCCCTATGGCCTTACAAAGGCAACTTGTGAACAATATTTAAGACTGTTATCTAAGAAATATGATGCAGCTGGAATCTCTATTCGTATATCTAATCCATATGGTGAAGAGCAGCGTTTGGTTGGTAATCAAGGCGTAATCCCGATTTTCATGAATAAGATATATACTGAAGCGGGAATTGAAGTTTTTGGCAACATTGAATCTAAACGTGATTATATTTATATAGATGATCTTATTGATGGTTTTGTGAAATGTCTAGATTATCTTGGAGACCAAGATGTTTTTAATCTCTGCTACGGAAAATCATATAGCGTTAAGGATATAATCAGTATATTAGAAAGTAAATTACATAAGAAAGCCAAGATCATGGTTAGCGATAAATCAAATGGACCTGTCAAAAATGTAATCTTAGCCAATGAATTGGCTAGAAAAGAATTGAATTGGTATCCTAAAGTTAACCTAGAAAGTGGAATCAAAGCCCTAGTATTACATCATGATTTAGTGGAGCGTTAATTGTGAAAAAAGTCTTAATTATTGGTGCTGGTTTCAGTGGTTTAACTATAGCTTATAAATTGGCAAATGCAGGAATTAAAGTTAAAGTAATCGAAGAAAGAAATCATATAGGCGGCAATTGCTTTGATGAGAGAGATCAGAAGACCGGGATCAATATTCATGTTTATGGGCCACATATATTTCATACTGATGATAAAGAAGTTTGGGACTTTGTAAATAGCTTTGCTGAGTTTAAACCTTATATTACAAGAATTAAAGCGACAGCCAAAGGTCAAGTATATTCATTGCCGGTAAATTTACATACTATCAATCAATACTATTCAGCGAATCTTTCGCCTAAAGAAGCAGAGGAGTTAATTGCTAGTAAGGGTGATCAATCGATTACTGAACCTAAATCATTTGAAGAACAAGCAATAAAGTTTGTTGGTTATGATTTGTATAAAACTTTTTTCCATGGTTACCCGAAAAAGCAATGGGGTATGGAGCCTAGTAAAATCCCAGCATCGGTTTTGAAAAGACTTCCTGTAAGATTTAATTATGATGATAATTATTTCTTTCATAAATATCAGGGTATTCCTGAAAATGGATATACAGAATTGTTTTACAACATACTTAATTCTAATGATAATATTGAAATAGAATTTTCTCGTTCAATATCAAGAAATGATATTGATGCAATGTTGAAAGAAAATTTTGATCATGTCTTTTTTACTGGAGCTACAGATAAATTTTATGGCTACCGTCATGGCCGTTTGGAATATAGAACATTAAAATTTGAAAAGTTTTATGATAAAGGTGATTACCAAGGCTGTGCGGTAATGTCTTATTGCGATGAAAATATACCGTTTACTAGAATTACTGAGCATAAGTTTTTTACCCCGTGGGAAAAGCATAATGATACTGTATACTATAAAGAATATAGTAGTCTATGTGGTAAGGATGATACACCATATTATCCAGTAAGACATGTAAATGGAGATCAGATGTGGAATAGTTATGAGGAAATCATATCTAAAGAGAAAAACATAACATTTGTTGGCAGGCTTGCAACTTACCGATATATGGATATGGATGTTTGTATTCGCGAAGCAATTAATATCTCTAATGAATTCATTAGACAGTATAACTTATGATTGAATTAATTTGTATCATAGTATCTTTTAATCGTAGGGATAAACTAGAAACTTCAATACAATATTGTCTAAAGAATGGAGCATCAAAAGTTATTATCATTGATAATAACTCTAAATCTGATGTTCAATATTTACTTGATGGCTTAGTAGATGAAGAGAAGTTGTTTATAGTTAGAAATACAACTAATATTGGAGCAACTGCAGCATTCTACCAAGGAATTACATTTTTACCAGAATTAGCAAAAACCGATTCTGCAGTTGTTACTTTTTTAGATGATGATGCCTATATATCTGAAACCTTTATTCATCAATTAAGTGATTTAGATATTTCAAATAGATTTATTGCCCCTAAAGTAACGGATGTTCAAGGTAACCTTTTGTTAATGAATAAACCATTAATAGATCTCCCTGAATCACTATACTCTACCGTTAGGTATTTAATTCATAGGCCAACACCAACAGATTTTAATAAACCCCAAAAAATTCGATGTGCCTCTTTTGTTGGATTAACAATGAAGGTGAAATTGGCTTATCAATATAAACAACTCTTACCTAAAGATTTCTTTTTATATAATGATGATGTTTATTTTACAGCTAGTATGACGAAGAATTTAATAGATGGGGAATTTGTGCCTCAACTTCATGTGTTACATGATACAAATGATAAAAGAAGAGCGCAATCGAGTGAGAAATTATTTTTCATTTTTAGAAATGGTGTAATTACTCATCATCTAATGTCACGCAAGTGGTGGTGGATAATTATTTCGGCTAAGACAATACATTATGCTTTACATATCTTAGCTGATGATGATAAACATAAAATTAAACGCATCGGTGTCATTTTTAAAGCAATCAGTAATGGCTACAGTAAGCTGTCGGAGAAATAAATGAGTTTTGCTATCTATACAACCCATTATTCAGAATCAGATTATATTCCAGTATCTGGTTTTTATCCTATTCAGGTTGGAAAAGCGTTAACAGAGAAGCAATTTTGTGCCATTACAGATGCTACTGGTGATAATATTTCAGTGAAAAATCCTGAATATTGTGAATTGACGGCACAGTATTGGGTTTGGAAAAATAAATTAAAACATGACTACATTGGTTTTATGCATTATCGCCGACATGTTTGTTTCAATGAAAGTATTAATAGAAAAAAAAATGATTGGGGACTAATTGAGTTTGATAAGATCGACTCTAACTATATTAAAGAGTGTGGGTTAGATCAGAAAACCATTTCAGATGCACTTAATGGTTTTGACATACTTGTTGCTGAAGAATGGGATGTAAGTAATGCTGGAGCAACAAGTAATTATGATTTGTACCTCAAAACAGATTTTTTGCATATAAGTGATTATGATAAAGCCATTCGTATAATTAATGAATCATATCCTGAATTTAATGAAGCGGTAAAAAAATACAATAACTCTAACAAAGGTTTTTATACGAATATTTTTATAATGAGAAAAGAAGTTTATGAAAAATATTCTGAGTGGTTGTTTGATATTTTAAGTAAACTGGAAAATCAGTTAGATTTGTCTACTTACTCTCAAGTTGAAAAAAGAGTTATAGGACATATTGCGGAAAGGTTATTTGGTATATATTTAACTAAAGTAAAAAACGACGGTGATTTTAAAATTAAGCAGTTAAAGAGAACTATCGTAAATAATACAAATTGTTATGTTAATTATCCTGAACCAAGCTTTTCTGTAAATAATACACCTATTATTCTTAACTTTAATGATAAATATTCACATGTTGGAGGGGTGTTAATACAGTCTTTAATTGAATGTTCTAATTCTGATATGAATTATGATATTTTTATCCTTGAAAACTCAATTAGCGAAAAGAATAAAGTAAAATTAGTAAAGTTAGTTAAAAGTTTAACTAATTTCAAAATTTCTTTCTTGGACATGAATAAGTTTGATGTATTTTCCAAACTACATACGCATGCTCATTTTTCTAAAGAAACATATTATAGACTGTATATACCAAAGTTGTTCTTTAACTTTGAACGTGTGATATATATCGACGCGGATATGATTGTACAACGTGATGTCCATGAGTTAATGAATATTGATCTTGAACAACAACCAATAGCAGCAGTTCAATGCTATGTAATGCAGATGATGATACAAGATCGAGTTCTATCTCATATAGAATCTGGATGTAAGCCTGCTGATTTGTATGTGAAGAATTATTTAGGCCTCGATGATCCTAGCCGATACTTTCAAGCGGGCCTATTAGTTATGGATATCCCACAACTAAATAAAATTGATTTTACTAATAAATCTGAATCATTGCTTACTGATAATTATTATTGGTTTCTTGACCAAGATATAATGAACGCTGTAATCAACGGTAGAGTAAAATTGATTGAATTTAATTGGAATACCCTACATGGTAATTCAACTGATAATCAGTTAGTTAAGAAACTGCCATATGAGTTACGCTCCTCGTATCTTGCTGCTTGTATAAATCCATATATTGTTCATTATGCAGGTGATAGAAAGCCATGGCTAGATAGACATGTGATGTTTGCTGATTTATGGTGGGGTTTTTTTTCAAGGACTCCTTGGTTTATTGATGATTTATTATCAAGGTTTGAAAAATTAGAAAACAGTAATTATCTGTATTCTAAGAGTATATTTATTAAGTTGAGAAATAAATTAATATTTATTGTTAATAAATCTCTTCCGATAGGTACAAAGCGTAGAATCGTTTCTTTGAAATTTTATCGAAGATTTAGAGCTTATTTATCGTAGTGGTTGGTAGTGTTCAATTTTTTGTGTCTTTTCCTATACTTCCTGAAAAAGGGAGAGACACATCATGGCTAATAAATACGAAATCGATATCCAGGCATTTGCTAAGGCGCTTCAATCTGGTCAAAACCTCAATGGCAAGGATGGCCTTCTCTCGCCGCTGATCAAACTGATTACTGAAGCCGCCCTGGGGGCTGAGGTGAACGAGCACCTGTCAAAAGAGATTTTGACTAATAGCAGAAATGGCTCATCTAAAAAGACCGTCAAGACATCTTCGGGTGAGTTTGAATTGGAAACGCCGAGAGACCGAAACGGCTCATTCGAGCCGCAAACGGTCAAGAAATACCAGACCCGCCTGACAGACGAGATGGAGGGCAAGATCCTCTCCCTGTTCGCGCTTGATAACAGCTATCAGAACATCCGAGAGCACCCCTTAGATCTCGGTAATCCCCCCGAAAAATAACAGCAGCAAAAAGTAGAATTTTCTCATAATCTACACGAAAGGAGATTCTGCATGAAAAAATCACGGTACACGGACAGTTAGATCCTGGCGATCTTATAACAGGCAGAAACAGGTATACCTGTGCCAGAACTCTGCCGCGAACATGAGCAGTGCAACTTTCCATAAGTGGCGCGCCAATTACGGTGGTATGGATGCCTCTCTCATGGCGTGACTGAAAGAATTGGAAGATAAAAACTGTCGTGTGAAAAAGATGTATGCCGAGGAGCGCCTCAAGGCTGAAGTCATCGAAGACGCAATGGAAAAAGTGGTAAAGCCCTGTGAGCGATGCTTGCTTGCTCAGCATTCGGTGGCGCGCTTTTCAATTAGCATTCGCAAGGCTTGCCGGTGGTTCGGCCTCAGCGAAACCGGGTACCGTTATCAGCCTAAGATGGCAACGGAAAACGCTGAGATAGCTCAATGGCTTGTCACGCTCACTTCTGAGCAAAGTGACTGGGGCTTCGGGCTATGTTTTGATTATTTGCGCAATGTTAAAGGCTTCCTGTGGAGTCATAAGCGGGTTTACCGTATCTACTGTGAGTTGGCACTGAACCTACGGATATTTCCCCGGAGAAGGCTCTACCGAAACAAGCCGGAACCATTGTAAGAGCCGACGTGCGCCGCTCAAGTCTGGTCGTTGGACTTCATGCATTACCAATTGTCGGATGGACGGAACTACAGGCTACCCAATATCATCGATGACTTCCGCCGTGAGGCATCGCGATTGAAGCGGGCTTTTCGCTGCCGGCACTGCGTGTGATTAGAGTACTGGAACAACTTTTAGAGTGGCGTGACACACCAGTTGCTATTCGTTGTGATAATGGTCCCGAGTTCATTTCCCATGAGTTTACAGCGTGGGCAAAAAGAAAGGGATACGAATCGATTATATTCAGCCAGGCAATCACAACAGAACGCGTATATTGAGCGTCATAATCGTACGATGAGATATAGCTGGGTGAGCAAACATCTGTTTGACTCACTGGATGAAGTTCAAGACTATGCAACAAAATGGTTGTGGTTCTACAATCATGAACGACCACACAAGGCCAACGGAGGGAAGCCACCTTTGATGGCAGCTTAACTTCTACTTTTAACTGCGGTTAAAAATGGGAGGATTACCGTGAGTCATGACGAGATAGCGAAAATATAGCTCGAATATACCTGGGACGAGGAAATGTCTTGAATTTACGCTGCGTAAAATGATGTATGAAGAACTACGTCAGGCTGCATAAATGGGTATTGTACTTGAGAGTTGAATTCGAGATTTACTCTATTATTATGTTTACTATTCAGTCTTCTTTCATTTTTTGTGTAGTCAATTTCAAGGTTGTACAGGCTAGTGATAGTATTTTTGATCTAATGAGAGAATATATGATAAATAAAAATTTGGTTTTTGTTATTAATGTAGATTGGTATTTTTGTTTGCATTGGATTGAGCGAGCTACCTATTTTAAGGAATTAGGTTTTAATGTTCATGTTATTTCAAATTTCACCAATGAATCGATTAAATCTCAACTTATACAGTCTGGATTTACATGCCATCAGTTTGGCTTAAAGCGAAAGAGTGTGAATCCTTTTCATGAGATTAGTTCGTTTATTGAACTTAAAAGGTTAATTTCTTCATTACAACCTGATTTAATTCACTGTGTAACAGTTAAGCCAAACATTTACACGGGTTTGATCAATAGATTTTTTGTTAAAAAACCTATTATATATAGCATAACAGGTTTGGGTTTGATCTTTAGCTCTTCATCTGTGAAATTTAAGGTTTTGAAGTTGATAATTTGCTTTCTTTATAGATTGGTTTCTATGGGTAATGCAAGATTTATTTTTGAAAATTCTGATGATTTTAAATTATTTCTTTGTGAGGGTATTGTTAAAAATGGTAACGGTCTTGTAATTAAAGGGGCGGGTATTGATTTGAACCGTTTCCAGCCATCAGTTGCGCCAGGTAATAATACAGTATTATTCGCAGCAAGATTGTTAAGAGATAAAGGTCTTCATGAATTAGTTGAAGCAAAGCGTAGACTTTCTAATAGAGGGATTAATTTTACATTAAAAGTTGCTGGTATTATCGACACTGATGTATCTTCAGCTATACCAATGGAGCAGATTAATACTTGGTCGGAAAGTGGTGATATTATTTGGTTAGGTAATGTTTCTGATATGCCTTCTTTAATAAAGTCTTGTGATATAGTTTGCTTACCTACTACATATGGTGAAGGCGTACCAAGGATATTAATCGAGGCTGCTTCTTGTCAGCGGGCGATTGTAACAACAGATGTTGTTGGTTGTCGAGAAATAGTATCAGATACTTATAATGGTTTTTTAGTGAAACCAGCTGATCCTGACTCTCTTGCTACTGCTCTTGAGAAGTTGTTGGCCGATAGCGATATAGTTAATCTCTTTGGTGCAAATGGACGAATAAAAGTTGAAGCTGAGTTTTCTCAAGAACAGGTTTTTCAGAAAACAAAAAATGTATATAATGAATTATTATAATCGCTGAATGATGGGGCTTTATTTAAATAATCGAAGCTCATAATGAACTTTCTATAATCATAATGAATGAGGTTCTGGTGTTGGAATTCAAGATCAATTAAATCAATGTAAAGGCAATCACTCTACTGTTCTCTAAATAGTTGTACAAAATGCAACGGTTTATTTTATAAACTTAGTGGAAAATTGGCTAGTAATTGGTAATCCTCCCGAAAAATAACAGCATTAAAAAGTAGAATTTTCTCGTAACCTAAACGAAAGGAGATTCTGCATGAAAAAATCACGGTACACGGACAGTCAGATCCTAGCGATCTTAAAACAGGCAGAAGTAGGTACACCTGTGCCAGAGCTCTGCCGCGAACATGGTATGAGCAGTGCAACTTTCTATAAGTGGCGAGCCAAATACGGCGGTATGGATGCATCTCTCATGGCACGGCTAAAAGAATTGGAAGATGAAAACCGTCGTTTGAAGAAGATGTAGGCTTTGTTAATGATATGGACACTTCCACTCACCACCTACACTAACAGTTGGTGAACTGAATGAGGAAGAGACCATGACCATCGTATCCTTAGGTATCGATTTAGCTAAATCATCTTTTGCTTTGCATGGCGTTGATTCATCAGGAAAAGTTCTTCTTAAGAAAAACGTCAGTAGAAAGAAGTTATCCGAGACGATAATCAATATCCCTCCCTGTCTTATCGGTATGGAAGCTTGCGCCAGTGCTCACTATTGGGCGAGATTATTCAAGCAATTTGGTCATGACGTAAAGCTCATGCCTCCACAGTTTGTTAAGCCCTATGTGAAATCAAATAAGAATGATATCGCTGATGCTGAAGCAATTTGTGAAGCTGTGACTCGTCCTAACATGCGTTTCGTGCGGCTTTGTTGACTAAATCGGCGTGAACTTTTCTTGCAGTCAGTGATCTGATCTTGTGACGTTTACTGACAGGCCACCCTCATGGGAAAAAGCACTTACCGAACAGATAACTGGAAAGAGTACAA